>NZ_JBBKBT010000013.1:0-76456 GCF_037890305.1 Enterocloster sp. HCN-30185 | reverse complement strand
GAGGAATAATAATTGTCGTGTTCTGTATTTGGCGGTAGAAAGAGAGAAAAGAAAGTGATACAATTGGTATAATATTATAAGCGGAGGTACAATTATGACGAACATAAGAAAATGGAAGAAAGATTTAAGAAATGCGGTTGATTATCCATGGGATAGTGACATTGATTCAGACCATCCGGATTGCCCTGAGTGTGGAAATACAATGGACTTTTATGGACATGATAATAATGGGGATTTTCCAACAGGCGAAGGATATTGGGAATGCTCAAGTTGCGGTTTTAAAATTTTTGAAAGAGAAGTATAGAGGAGGCTGTATATGGAAAAGTTGAATTTTAAGGATGATGATAAGGCAATAAGGCATTTATCAAATGTACAAAAATTAATTGATGATTATATGGATTCTCACCAAGGTGATTGGAATGAAGATGAACAAGCGGAATTTAAAGAACTTCTGAAAAAAAGAGCAGACGCATTATCTGATGCAACAGGTAAGGAAATACATTCATTGTTTGATTAGAGAAATGTTAATGAGTACTAATCAGGACGAGATAAGTTGTTTTAGATGAAAAAACATGGTGCAAGCACCATGTAGAAGAGGTGACCAAATGGAAGAGAATCTTATTGGAGTACAGGAGGTATTGAATGAGCAATCGCATTGAGAATTTGGGAGATTATAATAAGGTAAGGATAGATTTGCAAAATGCTGGGGGTGATTTGGATATTCTTTATGGAAAAATTGGAGCCACAGCGGTTGCAAAAGCAGCTCCGGTGTTATTGGCTGCAGGAGCTGGAATATTTTATATCGGTCAAAAGAGTGTTCAGTTTTTCAGAAAGAGAAAGGAGCTGGTAAAAAACGAATCAGAATTAAAAAAGCAATTTATAGAAGTAATACAAACGGAAAGAGTTGATGAAGAAAGTTTGTGATACCTGTTTGAACTATGGAGAAACATATATAGATACAGTAGTTACTACAAAACGAGATAGGAGAAAAGTATTATGAAGATGGTTTTTGAATTTCATTTTATGAAAAAAGAGGGGTTTGTAGAGAAAGATTTTTTGGGAGTTATTTCAGAAAATTTAACTCAATTAGGTATAGTTACATCATTTAAATATCAGGCAATTGTGGAAGGATATTTATTTGAGATTGAATACAAGGAAGTGCTGCCAGGATTTACCTATCAACCAATTATGGGATGTTTTAGTGGTTTGTGGCAAGAGTACCCATATATTAGTAATATATCTATACCTATGGAAAAAATAAGATTAAATTGAAAAAATTTTAAGGTGAATAAGAAAGAATGCCAGTCTTACTTGGCTCTATTTTGGCTCTAAAAATTTAGAATGGCATAAATACAAGAGTATTTTTTGAAGAATATGGATAATAAAATCATTAAAATTCAGAGAAATACAGCCAGTTCATATTATCCGCCGAGGAGTTTGAGTGATGAAATGGACTTGGAAAAGCCTTTATTTATGAGGGGTGCAAGCAAATTTATTTAAGTGCTGGCAACGATTTGGCAACATTTAGAGTATCACTCACTGAATAATAGAATACTTCAATAACAGAAAACCTTACTGATTTTCAGAAATAAAGCTGAAAGTCGGTAAGGTTTTTGTACGTTTCGAGGTCGAAAATTAGTCGGATTTGGGTTTCAAGTCCTGTAAGATAAGGTCGCTGAGTTCTTGTGAGGGAATGACCTTTCTCCATTGTTTTGAGGTGTCTAATTCGGGATATTTGTACCGCCACTGGTCGTATTCTTCTTCGGTTATCTCGCCCTGTTCCAGACGGGCAGCCTGTTCCTGCCATGCATGGAACATATCAAACATAGTGGTGTAGGTTGTTCCGGCAGATTTATCTAACCGCAGACACACTTCTCCGTCAATCTCTCCGATTTTTAAGCCATACATATCTTCCAACGCAAAAAGTGTGTGCATAAGTCCGATATAACTGTCTATTTCCGGCACAGTGATTGCACGAGGACTTACATCGAGGAGATGTGCCATTTCTTTTACAAGGTCTTGTTTCGGTGTTCTGGATTCTGATTCGTATTGTGCCATACGGACATCAGAGGTCTTTCCTAGAAAACCGAGGAGTTCGCCTAACTGTTTCTGTGTCATGCCTTTCCGGTTGCGGAAAAAGCGGATTCTTTTGCCGATTGCCATAATAAAACCTCCGATACTAAACATTTCTGTTGAAGTTAGTATAACATGATGAAATAGGAATAGCAAGTGGAACTTAAATAAAAAAAGTTAAGATTTTTCTGCAAACCACTTGACTTAACGGAATTTATTTAGTATCATAAAAGCGCAACTTAAACAAATAGAGTTAATAATTGAATGACCGTCCGAACCGAACAAACGCCATGACCTTTAAAGAAGAAGCGAGCGTCCCTTATGTAGAGGGACTGGCACAGCGCCGAAAAGGGTTGCCTGTCAGAACGGGAAGGAGAGAACGGCAGGAATTTTAGGGAAAGGAGAGGATATAGATGGCAGAAAAATCATTTATGACGGTGGAAGAAGTGGCAACAGAATTAAGGGTATCAAAGTCCAAAGCCTATCAGGTTGTAAGGGAATTGAACACAGAATTGCAGAAACAAGGGTATATGACAGTAGCGGGGCGTGTAAATACTACTTTTTTTCATAAGAAGGTCTGTTACAGTGATTAAGTTGGAAGGAGATGATGGAAATGGCTGTATATAAAGACAATGCTACGGGAACGTGGAGGGTAATTTATCGTTTCACGAATTGGAAAGGGGAACGGAAACAGACACAGAAACGTGGGTTTGCAACAAAAAGAGAAGCACAGGCATGGGAACATGAGGTTATGCTGAAACAGAACTCCAAACTGGATATGACATTTGCCAGCTTTTTTGAACTTTATGAAGCAGATAAAAAGCAGCGTGTCAAAGAAAGTACATGGGAATCTAAAAGCCATGTAATACGCACAAAGATTTTACCTTATTTTGGAAATCGGAAGATTGCAGAGATTGAAGCAAAAGACATTATTGCATGGCAGAATGAATTCATGGCGTATCAGGATGAGAAAGGTAAGCCCTATTCAGCAGATTATCTGAAGACAATACACGCACAGCTTACAGCAATTTTTACCCATGCTGTAAATTTTTATAATCTGCCTTACAATCCGGCAAGACGGGCTGGCACAATGGGAAATGAAATTCCAAAGGAGATGGACTTCTGGACAAAAGAGGAATATCTGAAATTTTCAGAAGCCATGATGGATAAGCCACGTTCCTTTTATGCTTTTGAAATGCTTTACTGGTGCGGTATCCGTTCCGGTGAGCTGTTGGCTCTTACTGCTGCTGATTTTGATTTCCAGAAGCAGACGGTCACGATCAGCAAGACGTATCACCGTTCCAAAGGGCGTGATATTATTACAAGCCCTAAAACAGCAAAAAGCAACCGTACCGTAAAAATGCCCCCGTTTCTCTGCGAAGAAATGCAGGAGTATATCAAAATGTTCTATGACATCAAGCCAGATGAACGGCTGTTTACGGTTACAAAATCTTATCTCAACCATGAGATGGAGCGAGGTGCAAAACAGGCGGGAGTGAAGAAGATTCGGGTGCATGATATTCGGCATAGCCATGTATCGCTGCTGATAAATATAGGATTTTCAGTGCTGGCGATTGGGGAACGGGTAGGACACGAAGCAGAAAAAATCACTTACAGGTATGCACATTTATTTCCAACTGTTCAGACAGAAATGGCAGAAAAGCTGGAAATGGAGCGAATGGAAAAGGAGAACAGCAATGGAAAGAAGTCTTGATTATAAAGGGCGTTGGAGAAATCATACCGTAGCATTTCGGGTATCGGATGAAGAAGCGAAGCTGCTTAATAATTTGGTAGCATTGTCTGGTTTGACAAAGCAGGAATATATCATAAGACGACTGACGTGCAGGGATGTGGTTGTACAGGGAAATCCGAGAGTTTATAAGGCATTAAAAAATCAGATGGCAGCTATTCATGAGGAGTTAAAGCGTCTGGAAACAGTAAGCCCGGATAATGATGAACTGCTTTATACGTTGCAGGTAATTGCAATTACGTTAGAGGGACTGAAAGGAGAAGATGAATGATGGGAAAAATGAAAACGACTGCTCCCGTATCATCTGTTGGCGCAGATGGGGTGCAGCCGAATGAAAAAAATCACAATGAAATTATAGCAAATTCACAGGAACAAATCAATCAGCAAGCCACCAAAAACCCAGAGAAATCCGGGAATGGCGGACTGCATACCATGTCCATGCCGGAATTGTATGATACTGTTTTTGTGCCGAGAGTACCGATTGTAGACGGCTTTCTCTATGGCGGCATATATCTCTTTGTAGGTGCGCCAAAGGTGGGAAAATCGTTCTTTATGGCGCAGCTTGCCTATCATGTAGCAATGGGGATTCCTTTGTGGGATTATCCGGTACGGAAAGGGACAGTGCTGTATCTGGCATTGGAAGATGATTATGCAAGACTTCAACGGCGGCTGTCCGGTATGTTTGGTATGGAATGTGCGGATAATCTGTATTTTGCAACACAGGCAAAGACCTTGAGTGAGGGGCTGGACAAGCAGTTGGAGGAATTTTTGAAAGAGCATAAGGACGCAAGGCTGATTATCATTGATACGCTCCAGAAAGTGCGTGAAGCCGGTGGGGACAGGTACAGCTATTCCAGTGATTATGAGATTGTGACAAAACTGAAATCGTTCAGTGATAAATATGGTATCTGCCTGTTGGTAGTTCATCATACACGCAAGCTGGAATCTGAGGACAGCTTTGATATGATTTCCGGCACAAATGGACTGTTGGGTGCGGCAGATGGAGCGTTTATCATGCACAAAAAGAAACGGACAGACAATGAAGCTGTGATGGACATTGTGGGACGTGACCAGCCGGATCAGGAACTGACCATAGAGTTTGACCGTGAGCGTTGTGTCTGGAAATTCAAGAAGGCAGAAACAGAGTTGTGGAAACAGTCGCCAAACCCTCTTTTGGAAGCAATCAATGCGTTTCTGACAGAGGACAGGCAGGAATGGGAGGGGACTGCAACAGAGCTTGTAAATCAGCTGCCGGATATGCAGCTACAGGCGAATGTGCTTTCCAGAAGGCTGAATACCGTCAACAGTCAGCTACTCAATGACTATGGGATTTTCTATGATAATAAACGGGGACATGAAAGAAAAATCATTCTGAAACGCCTTGAACCAAAGGAGTAAAAGCGACGATATGCGTCGGTTGCGACGGTATTTTTGATAGCAGGCTGGTAAAATATCGACGCTATCGACGCAAACCGACGCAGAAAGGGTGAAATGATGAAGAATGTGCAGATTCCTTATGAACTGTTTATGCTGTTGCTCCGTTATCATCTGATGGAAGATGATACCTGTTTGGAGGAAATCCGGCAGGGATTGGAGAAGAAATTGGATTCCTTGGTGCAGCATGAATTATATGGGAAATATAAGACTGCTCCCACACAGGAGGAACGGGAAAAAGCCAGACAGGAATATTTGGATAGACGTGGAGTGCCGGACAGTTTCCGCTGGTAGTTTTCCTTGATGATAATAGACAGGAGCGTGTCACGCTCCTGTGGATAGCAGACAAAGAGAAAGGTGTGATTGGATGATAATTCAGCCGGAGTGGGGGAACTCGGAACGTGAACAAATATTTTTACGAAAGTGAAACCCGTAGGATAGCTACCCTCAATGAAATATTTGGAGAGGTATAGGTGACAGAAGATGAACAGCGAACATTGATATGGCTTGCCGGATGGGACGAATATACGATAGAAAATATACTATCGGCTATCCGAAAAGCTATGGCGGTGGAAGCAAAGCGGCTGGAATCCGCCCGTCCGTAGGACGGAAAAGCCCCCGGCAGGGCGCAACAGCATCTTTTGATGGACGGAACGGCTGTCAAAAGTGCTTTTGCGTTACTTTCAACGAAAGTAACAAAGCTTATGCGCCGTATGCGGCGCTGATTACCCGAATAGGGAGAAAGGATATAGATTGAAGCGAACGATTAGTTTTATGACAGGAAAAGGCTCTGTCAATCATAACAGCAGGAAATTTCATGCAAAGAATACAGACCCAGAAAGAAGTTATCTGAATGTGCAATACTGCAACGAAAATGTCAAAGACGTATATCACGAACTGTTTGATGAAGCCCTTGCCCGATATAATGAGAAGCAGACCAGAAGTGACCGCAGGATTGATAATTACTATGAGAAAATCTTATCCGGTAAACAGGAAAAACCATTCCATGAAATTATTCTGCAAATCGGGGATAGAGACAACATGGGTGCAACAACCGAAAACGGACAACTTGCGGCAAAGGTGCTTGATGAATATATGCGTGATTTTCAACGGCGAAATCCTACGTTGCGGGTATTTTCAGCATGTCTCCACATGGATGAAGCTACGCCACATCTGCATATAGATTTTGTGCCATATATGACAGGGAGCAAACGAGGACTTGATACAAGAGTTTCTCTCAAACAGGCATTGTCGGTTCTTGGTTTTAAGGGTGGTACAAGGAGGGAAACAGAATTAAATCAATGGGTATTGTATGAGAAAAAGCAGCTTGCGGCTGTTATGCTGGAACATGGGATTGAGTGGGAGCAGAAAGGAACACATGAAAAGCATTTATCGGTTCTGGACTTTGAGAAGCAGGAACGAGCAAAAGAAGTTGCAGAATTGGAAGCGAAAAAAGAAAGTCTGGAAGAACATAATGTTGCAATACTGGAAGTCAGTGAAAAATGGCTGGATGAATTGGAAAATCTTGAGCATGAGATACACTCCGCACAAGAAAATCGTGAGGAAGCAGATAAACAGGCAGAAAAAGCTAAGGAAGAAGCAGAACGATATGATAAAAAACTGACAGAAATTGCTCCTATGGTAAAGGATATGGAACGATTTGCGGTTAAATATTCGTATGATCCAGAGGAAGTGCTGCCGGAAGCTGGAACGCTGGAAAGCGGAAAGACTTACAGAGAGAAAAAGGCAAAGCCGCTGATTGGGAAAATTGTAACAGTTCTGCGGTCTGTGTATCGGGAGTATCTGAATATTTCCAACCGATATACAAAACTGCAAGTTGCGTATAGTAGAGGGCGAAGCGGAAATGAGCGGCTGACAAACAGACTGGAAGAAGTTTTAGAAGAAAACCGGGAATTGAGGATGATTGCAACGGATTTTGGACGTGTAAAGTCAGTGGTTGGTGTTGAACAGGTAAACGCAGTTATTGACCGGGCAAAGCAACAGGAACAGATAGAAGCGGAGCAGAAACGGGCTGCAAGGAGAAAGTACAGTAGGGAAGCCCGGTGACAGTTTAAAGGGTTACTCAAAACGCTCTTGGTAACTAGCTGGTAACTCTTTAGATAAAGATATACTTGCAAATAGTAAAAAGAGGTGTTAGAATATTTTTTTTTTAAAATATTAATTTGTGGGAGATGATAATTATGCAGTGGAATGAGCTGTTGTCAGAAAAACATTTTTATATAAACCAGGAAGAAAGTATTATATATGAGAATGATTATGACACAATTATTTGTAGTACATTGTTCCGAAGACTACAGGATAAAGCACAGGTTTTTCCACTAGACGATGATGACTATGTGCGAACACGTCTGACGCATTCGCTGGAGGTTTCAGCTATTGGAAAAAAGATAGGAGAGTATGTATTTTATAAGTTGAGAAAACAGAAAATGGATAGATGGTTTGAAGAACATACAGAGAAAGAATTTTCGGATGTACTTCTATGTGCGGGGTTAGTACATGATATTGGAAATCCTCCGTTTGGGCATTTTGGAGAATACGCAATTCGAGAGTGGTTTATAAAGAATTTAAAATATTTATCACTAGGGGAAAAGAAAGTGGTAGATATTTTGTCTGATTGGCAACAACAGGATTTATATTCTTTTGAGGGAAACGCTCAATCCTTACGTTTGTTGTCGAAGACCCCGCATTTGGGAAGAAAACAAGGGTTTAATCTTTCCTATAAAGTATTAGGAACTATTATAAAATATCCTATCTCATCAGCTGACTTGAAATACAATAATCCAAAACATTATAAGAAAATTGGTTATAACTACTCAGAATGTGAGTTGTTTCAGGATATAAATTTAAGTATGGGGTTGAATGGAAGCCGTCATCCATTATCTTATCTTTTGGAAGCTGCTGACGATATTGCATATCGTACTTCGGATTTAGAGGATGCTATGGTGAAAAAAGTCATAAGTTTTTCTCAGATAATGGGAGCATTTCAAGAGGATAAGAAAGAAGAACCGTTAGGGGACGAAGCAAAAATATATATGGGTAAATTGCAGGAAATGTATCAAGAGGAGCTATTAGCTGATGAGAAAAAGCCTGAATTAACATCTATACAAAGGTGGACTAGGTATATACGGGAAGTTATGATACAAGACGCAGGAAATGCTTTTATTCGATATTACAAGGACATAATGGAAGGCAATTTTAACGGAGAGTTATTTGATAATAGTATTTCGGGGTGTATTATTGATACAATTGCAAAATTGAGTGAGCGATTTATTTACACCAGTTCGATAAAAACACGAACAGAATTATTCGGTCGAAGGGTTATAGATTCCTTATTAACTCAGTTTATGCCAGCAGCTATCGTGTATTCTACAGAAGAAGAAACTACTTTTATAGAAAAAAGAACGATAGATACAGTATCAGAATTTTATAAAGTAATGTATTATAGTGAGTCTTATGGAAAAAGCGAACAAGAGAAACTGTATTTGCGTATCCTTATGATTACAGATTATATAAGTGGAATGACAGACAATTATGCAAAAAAGTTATATCGAGAGCTTTTTATATAAAATTTTTGATGGCACTGCTACGCTTTAGGTATTTTAAAACTTTATTTTTTAGAGACTTCAGGACGTAATGAGTGGGTTTGCGATACCTTATATTTATATTTTTGAAAATGGACTTTTATTGCGTAACATTTTGAAATGTATTGTCAATCTGCGAGGATTTGTTTATAATAAAGGCATGGCAACATTTTGGCAACAGAAAATCAGTAAGCCAGAATAAATGATGTAATTGAAGTAAAAACAGGTGTGTCTTTGTATAAAGCTTAAACAAATATAGTTAGCAACAGCAAAGAACACGCCGAGTTTGAATAACAGTAAAGAGAGAGCCGAGAATCCGTTTAAGCAGCGGATTTCTCGGCTTCTTGAGTGTGAGTGATCTTTTTAGATAGTCGTGTTTTGGTAATGCAATCAATACAGCCATTTATTAGGATTTTAAAACGTTAATACGACAACAGATTTCCGGCATATCCTCATCTTTCAACGAGGAATATTTCAGAATGCTCCATGTGCTTTTCAGCAATATCGTATTCATTTGAATAAGACCCATGATCGGTGTTGCATTTTTGCAGATAATATTATTAAGAATGGACGGTGGAATTAAAATTTCCGGCACTAGTCTTTTCATGGCATGATGCCATAAATAATATCGAGTTTGTAAAAACTCACATGCCGCCATATGAAGCATAGTTGCATATCGCCCAATGTTATTTTCATACCAATGATCACATAATTCTTTAGCAGTAGCGGCAATCCAGATGGCAGCGAGTTCTTCTTCGTTTTTTGCAGTCATTAACATTTTAGCAGTTTGAATGGTTCCTTTATTTGTAGGCTGGGTAAAATATAGAAATCCCAGAGAGTTCTTTTGTATCAGTTCTTTCCTTGCCTGTGCTGTATTATTTTGAAGCCAGTCAAATCCGTAGATATAACCGTCCTCATCGTATTCCACGAATACCGTTTTGGCAGTCATGGGATCGGAGAGGATTTTAGGAAAATTATAACTTTCATTATTCCAGAGTAAATAAACATCTTCCCATTTCAGTTTCCCAATCATATTATCCCTCCATTCATTTGTCTTGTTCTGTATAGAATTGCTGGTCATTCCAGTGAAAAAAATGATATGGATGCTCAGCATCCAAATACATATCAGCGTAGAGCCAGCTGAGGATATCCGAATCGCTAAGCAGATCAGACACCCACTCTTCGGAAGCAGTGTCATCATCTTCAAATCGATGGATTTCGTCATTGAGTTCTATCAGCATAGAAGCTTCTTCGTTACAAAGGTAAAGCAGCAACTCTTCCATAACGCTGTGTGCTGTCATAGGGTATCCATATTTCGCACGCGTTCTCATGTTTTGCAGGGTACACTTCATCCGGTATAGAAAATCGTAATCATAGTGCATCACAAACTGTTCTGGAAGATCACTACACAGCCACGATACGCTTAGTTGACCAAGATGAGATCCGGCAGGCATGGAAACAAGCTCGGCCAAGTCTTCATTAATATGGTCGGACAGGATATCGCTGCCTGCCGCAAATGCCATAGCGGCTCTGGTACCATATGTATTTTCAAGAAATGGAGACCAGGCCTCGTGAGTTTTATACTCCTGCACAGAGATAGTTTCATAAGTTTCTGCATCTGATTCCGGGAAAACGATCCAGTTCAGTGCTCTGCAAATTCCTTTGCATTTGTCGATACGAATAGGATTCGCCGGCTTCATATCGGCACCATGTTTTTGTACCTACTCCGGCTCGGGAAGAGGCTTCCTCGATCGTTAGTCCCAGTTCGTTCCGTCTGGATCGGATCTGTCTGGCAAGTACCTGATTTCCTTGAATTGTTTTCTGCGCCATTGATAGACCTCATTTTGATGTGACATGTCATCTTGTTGTCATTACGTCATATAAATGCTGGTTTGTAAAGATAGTTCTCACAAAAATTTTTATATTTTGTTCCGGTTATTCGTAACAGTAAACGTGATTTTGATACCAGAGTTTCCTTAAAGGGAGCATTGGGAGAATCGAGTGTTAAGAGCGGCACTAGGGAAGCAACGGAATAGAAACAGTGGATAGAATCAGAGAAAACAGGAAATTGCTCAGATTATGTGGATGGAACCACCTCCAATTTTGCCATAAAATATTAAGAAGCTGAAATCACTTGGTTTTCTTATACGACATGGTTCTCCTAAAAGTGGTTACTGGGAAGTTACAGATTGCATAGCGAAGAATGATGACCGGGCAATGTCCTATTTATATGGAAATTGTGGAAGATAAAGCTGAAAGCGGATTTGAGGTTTCTTATCTGGATTTACATGGAACTACTCCACCAAAAAAATTTTACCATAAAATATAAAAAACTTTCCCCATACCCCCCTATACATTTCCCACTTCCCATGCTATCATAATCAAAGATAACACCCCACGGCAGACAGTTTCATATGTCTGTAAATGCAGATTGTACAGAGGATAAATACGATGAAAATTCAGGAAAAAATGAGAAAGCCGGTGCTGGAGGCGAAGTATCTGAATGTGGAAAATACAGACAGATACCGCCCCATCATCCGGCTTTTTTATTTCAAATATGAGAAGTTAAAATACTGGCTGTATCAGGAAGAGGTTTTTGAAGAATTAAAAGAAGATCCATATTTTGCAGATTATACGATGGAGCAGTGCCAGCAGGACCTGACAGCCCTGGCATCCTGGGGAAATCTGGTTACCATTCAGGATACCAGAAAGGCGGCTACGATTGAAGAATTCAAGAACAAAAAGTTTCGGTATCAGTTATCGGAGACAGCGGTAGAAATTGAACGCATGATCGTACGAATCGAAAATCTGTTTATAGAGGGATCTTCTCTTGAACCTACATTATTGGAGCGGATTCGGCTCAATCTGGGGAAGCTGGAAGAAATATCTGTGAAAGAGGATGAGAACATTCATGCCTGGTGGAATGATCTGAATAATGACTTCATTCGCTTAAATCAGAATTATCAGGATTATATGCGGGAATTGAACAGCGTAAAAGCCGAAGAGATGATGAGGACCAGGGAGTTTCTTTTATTCAAAGATCGTTTGATGGACTATCTGCGTTCCTTTGTGAAAAGTCTGCAGGTGAATGTGGCGGCGATTGAACAGGAGCTGAAGAATGTACAGGAAAAAACGGTAAATAATATTTTGCAGAAGGCTACAGCGTATGAGTGTTCCATCCCCCGTATGGATGTGGAAATGGATGAACAGCTGATTTATGAAAAAATCAACGGGCGCTGGGAAAGCATGGTAGAATGGTTTGCAGGAAGAGATGGACAGGAATCGGAAGCAGGCAAGGTATTTGATACAACCAATGAAATTATCAGGAAGATTACGCGTTATGCGGCTCGTATCAGCGAAATGAGCAATCAGGGTTCCAACCGCAGGGAAGAGTATAAAAAGGTGGCCCAAATGTTTGCAAAATGCAGAAATATTTCCGAGGCCCATCGATTGGCAGCGGTTGTTTTTGGGATGGAAAAACCACTGCATTTAAAGGGGAGTATGGCCAGAGAGACGGACAGCATCAACAGCGGGGTATATGAGGAAAAGCCATATGTGGTCACAGTAACGCCCAGGGTTCGTACGTATCGGGAAAAGGCGAAAAGAAGCGGGATTACAGACCATTCAAAAGAGAAGGAGGCCATGCGCAGGGCTGAAATACAGCGGCTGAAAAAGGAACGGAAGCTGCTGAGAAGCTATATTAAAAACGGAAGGCTGGAGTTTGCGGATCTTCCGGTGATCGAGCCATATGTGCGGGATATGTTTCTTTTATGGCTGTCTAAGGCATTGGAGAAGAAAAATCACAGAGCCAAGACCGAGGATGGTCAGATGTATTACATTGAAGAGACAGATGCAAAGGAATACTGTACATTAAAATGTACAGACGGAGAGTTTCAGATGCCCTGTTATACGATGGTATTTGAAGAAGGGGAACAGGAAATATGAAGGTACTGGAAGTGCTGCTGAACAACAGATGGATTTTAAAATCCAGGGATCGTGAGCTGTATTATCAGGTAAAAGAAGCGCTGGCATCAGGGGAGGAAAAGAAATTTTTAAGAGAAAAGCTGGGGTATCAGGTACTGATCAATCCTTATATGATCAAGGTGGAAAAGCTGCCTGCAGCTGCAGAAAACTGGATGGGGATTTCTGAGTTTTGCGATCCCATTGAGTATGTATTTTTTTGCCTGGTTCTTATGTTTCTTGAGGATAAAGAGGCAGAGGATCAGTTTGTGTTGTCAGAGCTTACGGAATATGTACAGAGCCAGTACAGGGAAGAGCAGATTGACTGGACTATTTACCGTTACCGCCGTCATATGATCCGGGTGATGAAATACTGTGTGGCATGTGGAATTTTGAATGTAAATGACGGGACAGAAGAGGGATTTGCAAAAGATGATACCAGTGAAGTTTTGTATGAGAATACAGGGGTTTCACGGTATTTTATGAAAAATTTCACCCAGGATATTATGGGATATACAGTGCCGAAAGATTTTGAAAAAGAAGAGTGGATTGATTTAGATGAGGACAGGGGAATTATCCGAAGACAGCGGGTGTACCGAAGGCTTCTGATGACCATGGGAATGTACAGAGATGGAGATACGGAAGAAGATTTTGCCTATGTGCGTAATTACCGCAATATGATACAGGGAGAATTATCGGAGATGTTTCCATGTGAGCTGCAGGTACACAGCAGCAGTGCGTTTCTGATATTAGAGGAGAACTGCAGGCTTGGCCGGACCTTTCCGGAAGAAAATACACTGTCAGACATTGTGCTGCTTTTGTACCAGCTTTTGCAGGAAGAAATACGGACAGGCAGAGTAGAAGTGCCTCTGGATGAACAAATCCGTCTTCCAAAAGAAAATTTTCAGAGGCTTGTGGAAAAGTGCAAAGAGCAGTTTGGGGTAGGGTTTAATAAGACCTATCGGGAAATGACCTTTGCAGAATTTTACCGGGAAGTATATGATTATATGGAAAATCTGATGATGATAGAGCAGGCATATGGTGATATATACATCCGATCAGCAGCAGGTAAAATCATGGGAAAATATCCGGAAGATTTTGGAAAAGAGGACAAAGGCGATGAATAGTGGAAAGTGGCAGATAAACAGGGCAGGACTGGTGGATTTTTGGTACTATGATGAGGAAACGTTTGAATGTTCGGAAGGCCGTATGCTTTTAAGAGGTTCAAATGGTTCGGGAAAATCAGTTACCATGCAGAGCTTTATTCCTCTTTTACTGGATGGAAATATGCGTCCGGAGAGGCTGGACCCATTTGGTTCCCGTGCAAGGAAAATGGAGAATTATCTTTTGGAGGAAAACGATGACCGGGATGAGAGAACCGGATATCTTTATATGGAATTTAAGCGTCTGGGAAGTGAAGAATATCTGACTTTGGGGCTGGGAATCCGTGCAAGAAAGAATAAAAAGCTGGAATCCTGGTATTTTTGTATTACGGATAACAGACGGGTGGGATATGATATCTTTTTGTATAAAGATCTGGAAAATAAAATCACCTGTTCTAAAATTGAGTTAAAAAACAGGATTGGCGATGGCGGGAAGGTGATGGAGACTCAAAGCGAATATGCAGCCTGTGTGAATCGCCTTCTGTTTGGATTTGAAACCCAGGAAGAGTATAAGGAACTGCTGGAGCTTTTGATCCAGCTTCGTACGCCAAAGCTTTCTAAAGATTTTAAGCCTACCGTTATTAATGAAATTCTGAGCAGTTCGCTGCAGACCTTATCGGAAGATGACTTGCGGCCCATGTCTGAGGCGATTGAAAATATGGATAATTTGAAAACAAATCTGGACAGCTTAAATGAGAGCATCCGGGGGGCCAGACAGATTGAAAAAATCTACGACCAGTATAACCGGATCGTACTTTATAATAAAGCCCGTATGTTTGCAGAAGCTGGAAACGCCTATGAAGACTGTGAACGTATGGGGAAAAGACAGCTGGAAGAACTGAATGAAAGAACAGTGATGCTGGAAAAAGAAAAACAGCGGTATCAGGAGCTTGCGCGGGAGGAAGAAGTTTTAAAGAAGGAAAAAGAATCCCTCACAAAAAGCGATGCGGCAAAGTTAAAGGAACAGGAACTGAAATTAACGGGAGAACTGCGGGAAAAGGCAGAGGAAAAGTGTGTAAAAGAGAGACAGGAGCAGGAGAAAAAGGATAAGCTGCAGGAAACGGAGAGACGGCTGAAACGGGGAGAGGAAGAAAATGAACGCATCTGGGGAGAGATAGAAACCTGCATTGAGGAAATGGAGGATGAGCTGGAAGACGTACCGTTTGATGAGTTTTCCTTTTTGAAAAAAGAACTTCTGGAAGATAAAAATCCGGATTATTCGTTTGAGTCCCATGTACAGCTTTTGAAAAGGTATACGGAGCAGGCAGAACGGGGAAAAGAGGGATTGACGGAGGAAAAAAACTGCCAGGAAAAATATGATCGTTACTTAAAGGAACTGGATTTGTGTCAGGCAGAACGAAATGGGGCAGAGAGGGAGGTGCAGCAATATGAACGTCTTTTGCAGGAAACAAAGGCAGAGCTGACAGAACAGGTATATCTCTGGGAACGCAGCAATGAAGAGCTTTCTCTTACGCCGGATGTGATGCAGGAGATTTCCAGAAAAATTCAGGGGTATGAACAGGGGAGCGATTATTCTGAAATACGGGAGCTGGCGAAACAAACATTATATGAAAAGGAAAGCGAATTTACCAGAGAACGAATGCTGCTGGAGCAGGAGATGGAAAATGAGAGCGGTGAATTACAGCGATTAGAGGAGGAGCTGACCGAGTGGAAGACGCAGAAAGAGCCGGAACCGGAGCAGCCGGAATGCGTACAGAAAAACCGCAGTCTTTTAAAAGAAAAAGGGATTCCCTATCAGCAGTTTTATAAGACCATAGAGTTTGGAACAGGGATGGAATCACAGCAGGCAGACCGCCTGGAAGAGGCTCTTCAGCAGATGGGAATACTGGATGCATTGATCATTTCGGAAGAATACAGAGACAAAGTGTTAGAACTGGACTGCGGCGTATGCGACCGGTATATTTTTGGCGATGTTTCTCATGTACGGGAAAATTTGACAAAGGTGCTGGATGTAGATAACGGAGAGAATGATATCCTGTTTTATCAGAAGATTTCAGGAATTTTATCTTCCATTGGATTTGGCAGAAGCAACGATCAGGGAAGAACCTGGATTGATGAACGGGGAAATTATCGTCTGGGAGTCCTGGAAGGAACGATTACCGGAGAATACCATGCCAGATTTATCGGTATCAGAGCCAGAGAACAATACAGGAAGGAAAAAATAGAAGAACTGGAAACGCTTTGTCATAACAAAATGCAGCAGGTGGAAACAATAAAGGCTGCATTGGAGAAGAATGGCCTGCGTTTGGAGCTTATTTGGAGAGAGTGGGAGAAATTTCCAAAAGATGAAGATTTAAAAATAGCCGCAAAAGAGCTTGCAGGCTGGGAATACCGTCTGGAACTCGCGGTCAGGCGGGTAGGAGAGCAGCAGGCGCTCACGGAAACAGAACGGAAAAAACTGGATGAAATTCGTATCAAAGTAAGGGAGCTGTGCGCGAAATGTTACCTTTCTCCCCGTCTGGATCTGTTTGTTTCCGTTTTGGAATCGCTGCATAAATATAAAGATCTGCTTGCCGGGCTTCAGGTGTCTTATGGCAACTATCAAAATGGAGTCCTGCATGTGAAAAGCCAGCAGGAGTACAGGGATGATATAGAGCAGGATCTGGATGATATCCGCTATGATTTGAGCAGAATCTTAATAAAGGTCAGGGAACTGGAAGAATTTCTGGTTTCTGTACGAAAACAGCTGGAGCTTACCGATTACGAACAAATAAGAGAACGTCTGGATTATTGTATGCAGAGGCTTATTCTTCTGCCCGGTGAGAGAGAAAGCTGTGTAGGAAGGCAGAATCGATTAGAAAATGAAGCAGCTGTACTGCAGGATAAAATACGGGAAAATGAAACGAAAAAAGAACAGCTTTCAGATAAAAAAGAAACATACGGAACCGTGTTTAAGCTGGAATATGGTTTGGGATATACGGAAGATGTAATTGAGGAAACCGACGATATGGACGGATTGGCAAAGGCAGTCTGCGGACAGCTTTCAGGAAGCTGCGGAAATAAAAAGCAGGAGGATGTTTTTGGCAGTCTGCAGGAGGTTTATCATCAGAACCGTGGATTTCTTCTGGATTATCAGATTACACTGTCCTCTCTTTTTGAAGACCTGAATGATGAAAATTCCTTCCTGGATATGAGCGCAAAGAGAATTGATATTTCAGCGAAATACAGGGGAACCGCAGTAAAATTTAAGGAGCTGCTGCAAAAACTCTGTGAAGATGCGGATGGGCTGGCCAAGGTTTTAAGTGAAAGAGACCGGGAACTGTTTGAGGATATTCTGGCGAATACCATCAGTAAAAAAATACGTGCCCGAATTCAGGCAAGTAAACGCTGGGTAGAGAAAATGAACGGACTGATGGAGTCCATGCAGACCTCCAGCGGATTGAGACTGAGCCTGCGGTGGAAAAATAAACGGGCAGAAAAAGAAGAACAGCTGGACACCAGAGCTTTGGTGGAATTACTGCAGAAAGACGCCGAAATCATGCGTCCCGAAGAAATAGACAAAATTTCGCTGCATTTCCGTTCCAAGATTGAGGAAGCAAGGAAGCTTGCGGGAGATACAGGAGCAGTGCAGTCCTTCCATGCGACGATGCGGGAGGTTCTGGACTATCGGAAATGGTTTGAATTCCAGCTGGAGTGTCAGAAAACAGGAGAGAAGAAGAAAGAACTTACAGACCGGGTGTTCTTTACGTTCAGCGGAGGCGAAAAAGCCATGTCCATGTATGTACCGTTGTTTTCCGCAGTGGCAGCCAAATATGCGGGAGCCCGTGAAGACGCGCCGAAAATGATTTCTCTGGATGAGGCCTTTGCCGGTGTGGATGAAATGAATATCCGCGATATGTTCCGCCTTATAGTAGAGTTTGAATTTAATTTTATGATCAATTCTCAGATTTTATGGGGGGATTATGATACAGTTCCTGCATTGGCAATCTATCAGCTCATCCGGCCGGAAAATGCCAGATTTGTTTCTGTGATCCGCTATCTGTGGAATGGAAAGAAGAAGGTAATGGTAACAGATCAGATGGCTCAGAAAGGATAAAATATGGATGAAACCGGACAGAAAAAGCTGAACGAATGCCTGGATTATTTCCGGCAGCGATCTGTTTATGAAAAGCTCTTTCAAAAATTTAAAGAAAAATATGCCAGCCTGGGACATATGGGAGGAAAAGCAGTTCTGTCCGGGCTTACTTTGGCAGAAAAGCAGGACTTAAGCGGATTCTTACAAAAGGATTATACAGAAAACAAAACAGTAACCGTTTCCGCCGGATTGCTGGAAAAATGTCTCGCTGAAAGCCGGTTTTCCGGGATTTCCGGGGAAATGCTCCTTGAGGCTTATTTTGGAGAAAAATTGACGGTAAAGAAAGAAGAAAAAGAGAAGGAAGAGAAAAAAAGAAAGGATTTCTTTGCTGGGCTGCTGAATGGAAAGGAAGAAGATCCGGTGGGAATGTGGCTGAAAGAGGTTCTGGAAAAACATAGCAATGGCTATGAAATTCTGATGCAGCAGTATCGGGAAAATCCGGAAGGACTGAGGGATATTCTGAAAAATATTATGAAAGCCTATCAGCAGATCTGCATTATAAGAAAAAAACAGCTTCTGGCGGTGTTTGCAGCGCAGGTAACAGGAAATCCCCATTATTTTGACGCCGGGAAAACAGCGGAAAGACTTCTGATTTTATTTCTGAAAGACCAGTTTAAAAGCAGCTTCAGTGATGAGATGTCTCCGGCAGAAGAGAAGAGCTGCCTGCTGTATCAGGCAGGTATTTTAAAGGATGATCTGTCTAATGAAACACTGGCTTATGGTTTGCACGCCTGGAAACAGGATGGATGCATACATAAAGGAATTGAAGGATTTTTAAAAGAGAAGGAGCCTGTTCGATTGACCCTGCGTACCCTTGGAGAACTGGGTAAAGTTACTGCACAGAAGCGGGAAGTATATGTGGTAGAAAATCCGGCCGTATTTTCCATTTTGACAAGCCGGAATCCATCTTGTGCGGCGGTCTGCATCAATGGACAGCCAAGACTGGCATCCTTCCTGCTGTTAGATTTTCTGAGGGAAACGCATCAATTCTTGTATGCAGGAGATTTTGATCCGGAGGGACTTCTGATTGCCCAGAGATTAAAAGAACGGTATGAAGATTCGCTGTATTTATGGAAATATGAGGCAGAGTGGTATAAAAAGTATCTGTCCGGTGTAAGGTTAAGCGGCAGCCGGATCAAAAAGCTGGATCATGTATACAGACCCGAACTGCTGGAAATAAAAAAATGGATGCAGAAAGAGCAAAAAGCCGCTTATCAGGAGGCTATGATCGAGATTTATCTGGATTAGGAATAAACGGTAAGGCCGAAAATGCGGATATACATTTTCGGCCTTATGTTTTTCCTATGGAAGCTGCATAATATTGATTAAAATAATCCAGGACAATCCATAGTAGGAAATGACGGCCACCAGATCGTTTACCGTTGTGATAAGTGGGCCGGATGCTACTGCCGGATCCACTCCTATTTTCTGGAAGAAAATAGGAATGATTGTACCGGATAAAGAAGAGATAAGCATGGCAAGTACCATAGCTGTGCCAAGGCATCCGGAAACCGCAAAGGCAAAGGAGACGGTATTTCCCTTTAGAACCAGATAACCTCCGATTATGAGAAATGACAGGGCACCAAGGATTAAACCGTTGGTCAGTCCTACCCGTGATTCTTTTATGATCAGCGCCAGTTTCTGTTTTCCTGAAAGCTGCTTATCCATAAGTACACGGATCGCAACAGCAAGAGACTGGGTTCCTACATTACCTGCCATGTCCAGAATCAAGGACTGAAAACACATAATAACAGGAAGCTGTGCGACGATGGATTCAAAGAGGCCTACGGTTGCCGATACGCCAAGCCCCATTCCAAGCAGGATAAAAAGCCAGGGAAGGCGTTTTTTTACGCTGAGAAAAATGGGTTCCTCCAGATCCTCTTCAGCAGAAAGACCGGCAAACTTTGCGTAATCCTCATTTAATTCGTCTCCAACGACTTCTACCAGATCGCTGGCAGTGATAACACCGATTAGTTTGTTGTCATTATCCAGTACCGGGATAGAATCTTCAGAGTAATCTCTAAGCTGAGGGATACAGTCTTCGATGGATGCACGCGCATAAATGTATGGATAGGAACAGGTCATGATACCTTTCAGATCCGTTCCTTCTCTGGCTATGATCAGATCCTTTAAATCAATAGCTCCATAAAATATATTATATTGATCGACAACATAGATGGTGCTGATATTGTCATTTTCCGCTGCCTGACGAACCAGCTCAGACATGGCTTCTTTGACAGAGGCGTGATCGGAAACAACGATGTAATTAGTAGACATAACGCTTCCGATTTCATCCTCATCAAAGGAACTCAGTAATTTTACGTCGGAGCGTACCTCAGGATCCAGTAAGTCGATGAGCGTTTCCCGTTCCCCTTTTTCCAGGTGCCGGAGTACATCCACTACATCAGAGGTTTCCATACGGGAAAATACATCGACTTTTTTTCGGATGCTTAATTCCTGGACGTATTCTGCAATATGGTCGGAATATTCTAATATATCCGCCAGTGCTTCTGAATCCAGGATCTGATATAATTTTGTGCGTTCTGTTTTATTTAAAAGATCCAGAGCCAATGCGATATCATTTTCATGGTAGGAAGATAATTGTTCCTGCATTCTCTTTGGAGTCAGATTGCTGCGGATCAGCTCTGCGATTTCCAGGCTGTATCCTGCTGCTGTTGTGTTTGCTGCCATTTCATTGTCCTCCTTTACAAGCTGATTTGGGCAAAGGCGGGTACAGAAATTCTGTTCGCAGCAAAAAGGGCATAAAAAAACCACTGCCGGCTGCAAACAAAACAGACTGCAATCGCTTTTGCTTATGTAGTGCTGTGTTGGAACAGACAATGGTATTCACTCATATATACAGACGAAATCAGGCCATGGACAGTCGGAAGCTGTCTGTGTATGTAAATGGTTGGAATACCTTATCCGTACTTCGACTATCACTACCGTCCATGATCTCACCTCACTTTTAATTGTTTTATTATATGACTAAAATGACCTGTATATTATAACCTATTTTTCCGGGAAGCACAACCTTTTTTCTGTTAAATCAGAAACGCTGCATGGAATCGTGATCATGGTGATGTAATCTGCCTGATTTTTAAGTGCCATTTCATTTAGCCCCTCTTCATAGGCATAGCCGGTAAGAAGCAGATGATGCTCTTTGGCATAGGAAAGGATTGACCGGTATACCTGAGGAAGCTTATCCCATGTCCCAATACAGAAGGAGCGCAGATAGGTTCCCGCCGGCAGTATTTCGTCGTATGCCTCGGAGGTATGAGGGCAGTAAGCAAAAAAGGAACTGTAGCTGTTAAAATGCTTTCTTCGGATAGAATCCATAGAAATACGGCTTCCGAAGCTGTCATAAAGATGAAATGTCTCTTTCAGCCTGAGAGAAAAATCAGCAGCAACTGAAAAATCCGCCTCATCATATTTTCCCGTAATGGCAGAAGAAATAAGAATTTTTTGCTGAGGAAGCGAGCACAGCTGAATGGAGCCGTGTTTTGCGTTCATAGCAATTTTAAGACGTTCCGCTTTTTGTTCTAAAAATGACTGTTCAGATAAAAGCTGCTGAATGGATTCTTCAATCCATAATTTCCTTTTCTCCATTATCCGGGAAAAGGAATCGTCCGATGGACTGGAAGCATATTCCCGGATTTCTTCAATGGACAGGCCGATTTTTCGCAGTGTCAGGATCATTTCCAGCTGTGCGAACTGAAAGCAGGTGTAATAGTGATAGCCATTTTCTTCAATGAACTCAGGACAGAATAAGCCGATATCGTTGTAGTAATGAAGAGTTCGTTTGTTGACTCCGGCACGTTTGGCAAATTCTCCGGAGGAGTATAGATAGTGTTTTTGCCCCATAAAAACTCCTTGACTGTACACTTACTGTACATTATATGATAGGGCATATAAGAATAATGTCAATAGGAAGAAGGAGATTGTATGGAATTTACATCAGTTAAAAAGCAGCAGTGGTCGGAAATAAAAGAAATTTATATGGAAGCATTTCCAAAATGCGAAAGAAAGCCCTTTTTTTTACTGCGCCAGTCAATTAAGAGAAAAAAAGCCGTGCTGGCGGTGGCAGCAGAGGGAAATCAGCTTCTGGGATTTACAGTTTTTGTTGTATATAAAGATATGGTTATGATAGATTATCTGGCAGTGTCATCGAAAATACGGAGCAGAGGAACGGGAAGCCGGATTCTGGAACATATATGCGGGCAGTTTCCGGATAAAAAAATCGTGCTGTTAATTGAACGTGTGGACGATATGGCAGAGAATTGTCAGCAGCGGACTGCCCGCCGGAGGTTTTATCTGAAAAATGGTTTCACTTCTTCCGGCATTTTTATAACGGGTGCAGGCGGAGACATGGAAGTTTTAAATTACGGAGGAACTGTTTCGCAGGAGGAATATATGGATTTACAAAGATATGCGCTTGGGAAGCTGTTTTTCCGTTTGTCGCGGATTCAGCTGGCAGAGGTGTGAGTATTTATTTATGATGCAGGAAGGGTGCTTTTAACAAATAAAATATATCAAAAATCTGCAATTCAGTGTTATAATAGGGATACTGAACTCATTTGACAGGCCGTACGGTAAAATAAGCGGCAAAGGGCTGCAGACCGGTGATGTCATGTCGGCCTGATTCCCCGGCAGGGGGATGACGTTGGACCATTATAAGAACAGAAAGGCCATATAAAACTCGAAAATGGAACCATATTACTACACAAAACTACCCAAACACCATCAGTCCGTCTACCATGCCATTTTCCAGGGGCTTATGAATCTGGAGGATTCCTTTTTAGTCCCCAGAATTGACGGCAGGGAGCTGACAGACCTGTTTTTCCGTCTGCGTCTGGATCATCCGGAGATATTCTGGGCCAGTGGATTTCATTATAAATATTATCAGGATTCGCCCAATCTGATTTTTGAACCGGAGTATCTGTTTGAAAAGGGAAAGATAAAGGAGCATAAAAAGGCACTGGCGTCCCGGGTGGAGAAGCTGATCCGGCCGGCGGCAAAGCTTTCCGAGTGGGAGAAGGAGAAGTATATTCACGATTTTATCTGTGAAAATGTCCGCTACGATAAGCTGAAAAAGGCCTATTCCCATGAGATCATCGGTCCTTTGGGCCAGGGTGTGGGAGTATGTGAGGGGATTGCAAAGGCAGTGAAGGTGCTCTGCGATGGCCTTGGGATCTGGTGCATGATTGCAATCTGCGGAAATAATCCGGAAAAAGGCATCAAGTACCGTCATACCTGGAATATTGTGCAGATCGGAGGCGTGTATTATCATCTGGACACTACCTTTGACAATACGCTGGGAAAGCATAACTGCGCAGAAGGCGGGATCCGGTATGACTATTTTAATCTGGATGACAAGGCAGTATTTCGAGATCATGAGCCGTTAATCGCTCCGGCGCCGTCCTGTACAGACGGGGATCATTTTTATTATAAAGAAAAGAAGCTGTCATTTACAAAGGCAGAGGATGTCTATAAGAGAGCCTGTCAGGCAGCGAAAAAGGGAAAGCCCCTTACTTTTCACTGGAGAGGCGGTTATCTTACCAGGGCTGTGCTGGAGGAACTTTTAGATTTAATGAAAAAAGCAGGAGAAGAACGGGAAAAGACAGCGCGGATTGCGCTTAACTGGCCTCAGGCGGTGATTCGCCTGACCTATGCGGACGGCAGGGCGGAGAGCAGTGTTTCCGTAGACGAGGCTAATGAGGGAGAGCAGGAAGGTACATAACATAAATGACACAACAGGAAATTTTAAAGCATTATTTTGGCTACGACAGCTTCAGGGAAGGGCAGGAGCGTTTAATTGAAGCAATCTTAGAAGGCAGGGACGTATTGGGAATCATGCCTACGGGGGCCGGAAAGTCTCTTTGCTACCAGATTCCTGCCCTTATGATGGACGGGATTACCCTGGTGATCTCGCCTCTTATTTCTCTGATGAAGGATCAGGTGAGCAACTTAAATCAGGCGGGAATCCTGGCAGCTTACTTAAACAGTTCCTTAACCTACGGCCAGTACAGAAAAGCGCTGGAGTTTGCCAGAGCAGGGCGGTATCCTATTATCTATGTGGCTCCGGAGCGGCTGATGACAGAGGAATTTTTACAGTTTGCACTGGATCCTCAGGTAAAGATTGCCATGGTGGCTGTGGATGAAGCCCACTGCGTATCCCAGTGGGGACAGGATTTCAGGCCAAGCTATTTAAAAATAGTGGATTTTATCCGGCAGCTTCCGGTGCGCCCGGTGGTCAGCGCTTTTACAGCTACGGCTACGGCGGAGGTACGGGATGACATCATGGATATTCTGATGCTTCGCCAGCCGGAGATCCTTACCACAGGCTTTGACCGCGGGAACCTGTATTTTGGCGTGCTGTCCCCTAAGGACAAGTATGCGGCTCTGGTGAATTATCTGGAGCGCCATAAGGGGGAAAGCGGTATTATTTACTGTATTACCCGCAAGGTAGTGGAGGAAGTCTGCGCCAACCTGATCCGGGAGGGCTTTCCTGTGACACGGTATCACGCAGGGCTTGGCGATGAAGAGCGCAGGCACAATCAGGAGGAGTTTATTTACGATCATTCCCCTATTATGGTGGCGACGAATGCCTTTGGAATGGGCATTGATAAGTCCAATGTGCGCTTTGTGGTTCACTATAATATGCCGAAAAATATGGAATCCTATTATCAGGAGGCGGGACGCGCGGGCCGTGACGGAGAACCGGCGGAGTGTATCCTTCTCTATGGAGGTCAGGATGTGATTACCAATCAGTTTTTTATTGACCATAATCAGGAAAATGATGCCTTAGATCCCATGACGCGGCAGATCGTGATGGAGAGAGACCGGGAGCGCCTGCGGAAAATGACATTTTACTGCTTTACAAATGATTGTCTCAGGGATTATATCCTGCGGTATTTTGGAGAATACGGCAGCAATTACTGTGGAAACTGTTCCAACTGCCTGACTCAGTTTGAAACTGTAGATGTGACGGAGATTGCAGAGACGCTCATCCGCTGTGTGCAGACCAGCGGACAGCGCTATGGGACCAATGTGATTATAGATACGGTTCACGGAGCCAACACGGCAAAGATCCGCAATTACCGCATGGATGGAAATATCTGCTACGGAAAGCTGGCAAAAGTTCCCGTATACAGGCTGCGTCAAGTGATGAACCATCTGCAGCTGTCCGGTTTTCTCACCGTTACCAATGATGAATATGCCATTGTGCATCTTACAGAAAGCTCTGGAAGGATTCTTGCAGGAGAAGAGACGGTTATGATGAAGATGGCAAAGGAGCAGGAGCACACAAAGACCGATACGGGAAGCAGAAAGAAGAAGGCAAAAGGTGTTTCGGCAGGTATGGCAGAGGCAGATATGCCCTTATTTGAGCGGCTCAGGGAGCTCCGCGCCCAGACGGCAAGGGAGGAAAAGGTACCGCCCTATATTGTATTTTCCGATAAGACTCTGGCTCATATGTGCGTTTTAAAGCCTGAGGACAGGGAGAAAATGCTGTCTGTTTCCGGCGTGGGCGAATTTAAGTATGAAAAGTATGGAGAGCGTTTTCTGGCCTGCATCAGAGAATGGAAGGAGAAAGAAGCATAAAATGGATCAGGATAAGAGAAAAGAGATCATAAACAGTTCAGAGACACAGGAGGATTTGGGTGTACGGGAGGATGGCGTACAGGTGACAGGTGTACAGGAGTCCGGTATACAGAGTGAATCCGCCGTTCCTCACAAACGCCGTGTCCGCTACAAGGGTACCCACCCGAGGAAATTTGAGGAAAAGTATAAGGAACATCAGCCGGAAAAGTACCGGGATACCATTGAAAAGGTCATCAGTAAGGGCAGCACTCCTGCAGGTATGCACATTTCCATTATGGTAAATGAAATCCTGGATTTCCTTCAGATCCAGCCGGGACAGACCGGTCTGGATGCTACCTTAGGCTACGGAGGCCACACAGGCCATATGCTGGAGCAGTTAAAGGGACAGGGCCATATGTGGGCTCTGGATGTAGATACCATCGAGATGGAAAAAACCAGAAAGCGGCTGGCAGAAAGGGGATTCGGGCCGGATATTTTAACCATAAAGCATTTAAACTTTGCAAATATTGACCAGGTGGCAGAGGAAGCAGGAGGCTTTGATTTTATACTGGCAGATCTGGGAGTTTCTTCCATGCAGATTGACAACCCGGAGCGGGGCTTTTCCTATAAAACAGACGGTCCTCTGGATCTGCGCCTGGATTCTTCCAGAGGGATGACGGCAGCGGAACGGTTAAAGGAGCTGGACGAGGAGGAGCTTGTGGGGATGCTTGTGGAAAACTCGGATGAACCTTATGCGAAAGAAATTGCCAGAAGGGTGATGCGCGAGCTGAGAAATGGAAATGCCGTTGACACAACTACCCGCCTTCGGGAACTGATTGAGGAAGCCCTGGTATTTCTTCCTGTGGCTGATCGGAAGGAGGCTGTGAAAAAGTCCTGCCAGAGATGCTTTCAGGCACTGCGTATTGACATTAACAGCGAATTTGAGGTGCTGTATTCCTTTTTGGATAAACTGCCGGGAGCCTTAAAGCCCGGAGGAAGGGCTGCGATTTTAACCTTCCATTCCGGAGAAGACAGACTGGTAAAAAGGGCATTTAAAGACGGAAAGAAGGCAGGGCTTTACAGTGAGATTTCCGCTGATGTGATCCGTCCCTCGGCAGAGGAGTGCATAAAGAACGGACGTGCCCGTTCTACCAAGCTTCGATGGGCGATCCGGGGATAAGGTTTTATACGGACCAATTGACTGCAGGAGGTTTTTGCAGAAGGAGAAGGGAGGCATGCAAAATGGACATGGAACAGCTGTCGCTGTTTGATACGGAAGCAGTTTACGATCCGCTGGCAAGCCGGATGCGTCCGGAGGATCTGGATGAGTTTGCAGGCCAGACGAATCTTTTGGGAAAGGGGAAGCTTTTGCGCCAGCTCATTGAGCAGGACCGCATCCCGTCTATGATTTTCTGGGGGCCTCCGGGGGTGGGAAAAACCACGCTGGCAGGGATTATTGCAAAGAGAACCCATGCAGAATTTGTGAATTTCAGCGCTGTCACCAGTGGAATCAAGGAAATCCGCGAGGTGATGGCCCAGGCAGAGGGCAGACGGCGCATGGGCGGAAAAACCGTGCTTTTCGTAGACGAGATCCACCGCTTCAACAAGGCACAGCAGGATGCCTTTCTTCCTTTTGTGGAGAAGGGAAGTATTATCCTGATCGGGGCAACCACGGAAAATCCTTCCTTTGAGATCAACAGCGCTCTTTTGTCACGGTGCCGTGTATTTGTCCTTCACAGCCTTTCAAATGAAGAACTGGTGCAGCTGATCCGAAGGGCGCTCACATCCCCAAAGGGGCTTGGGTACCTGAAGGTGGATATAAGCAGTGAGATGATTGAGAAAATTGCTGCCTTTGCAAACGGAGATGCCAGAACTGCCTTAAATGTTCTGGAGATGGCAGTGGCAAATGGGGAAATTACCGGGGAAAAGACCATTGTGACCATGGATACTCTGATGCAGTGTATCGGGAAAAAGAGCCTGCTTTATGATAAAAAGGGAGAAGAGCATTATAATCTGATCTCGGCTCTTCACAAATCCATGCGCAATTCTGACCCGGATGCTGCGGTATACTGGCTGGCTCGGATGCTGGAGGCAGGAGAGGATCCCCTTTACGTGGCAAGAAGGCTGGTTCGGTTTGCCAGCGAGGATATCGGGATGGCAGACAGCAGCGCCCTTCCTCTGGCAGTGGCTGCTTATCAGGCCTGCCATTTTCTGGGAATGCCGGAGTGCAATGTCCATTTAAGTCATGCGGTCATCTACCTGTCCACCGCGCCCAAGAGCAATTCTTCCTATATGGCCTATGAGGCAGCCAAAGAGGATGCAAAGGAGATGCTGGCAGAGCCGGTTCCTCTTGTGATCCGCAATGCGCCTACAGACCTGATGAAGGAGCTGCATTACGGAGACGGCTATGTGTATGCCCATGATACAAAGGAAAAAATCGTGCGGATGCAGTGCCTGCCAGACAGCGTAAAGAACCGTGTCTATTACAGGCCGGGAATTCAGGGGGATGAAAAGGTCATAAAGGACAGAATGGAACGGATCAAACAGTGGAGAAATAAAGGAGTGTCGGAGCATTAAAGCCCCGGACACTCCTTTAAATTTTTCAGGATACGTTCCAGATTTTTTTTAAGAAGCTCTTGTTCTTCCGGATCCATTCCCTCACAGATTACATCATTAAGACGGTCAAAGCCCTGATGGACCTGGGCCGCCTCTTCACGTCCTGCCTTGGTGAGGCAGATGAGAAAGGATCTTCGGCAGTCCGGATCACGTTCCCGTACCAAATATCCGGATTTTTCCAGCTTATCCAGACTTCGGGACATGGTGGTTGTATCCATACGGCAGCGCCCCGCCAGCTCTGTCTGGGTCAGATGGTCTTCCTCCAGAAGGCAGTTTAAAATCCTGGCATGTCCCTGGCCCAGAGTAAGTCCCAGATTCTGTAAAAATGGCTGTACCAGCCGTTTTCGGGCCTTTTCAATCTGTATCATCAGATCTCTTATATCTGTATTTCCATTCATAATAGAGGGTCCTTTCTGTCAATCCAATTCAAATTGTCCGGTATAAAGCTGATAGTACCGTCCCTTCTGTTCCAGCAGCTCGTCGTGATCTCCCCGTTCCATGATTTCCCCGTGCTCTAATACTATGATCGCCTCGCTGCGGCGCACCGTTGAGAGACGATGGGCGATTACAAATACAGTTCTGCCCTCCATCAGGGCGTCCATACCCTGCTCGATGAGCTTTTCTGTACGGGTGTCAATGGAGCTGGTAGCTTCATCCAGAATCAGAACCGGAGGCCGTGAGATGGCGGCCCTGGCAATGGCTAAGAGCTGTCTCTGCCCCTGAGACAGATTGGCACCGTCGCTGTGGAGCACCGTGTCATAGCCCTGGGGCAGACGGCGGATAAAGGAGTGGGCGTTCGCCACCTGGGCAGCGGCCCGTACATCCTCGTCGCTGGCATCCAGACGTCCGTAGCGGATGTTGTCGGCGATGGTGCCTGTAAATAAATGGGTATCCTGAATGACCATGGACATGGAACGGCGCAGATCATCCTTTCGGATTTCCCTTATATCAATGCCGTCATAGGTGATAGAACCGCCATTTACTTCATAAAAACGGTTTACCAGGTTAATAATGGTAGTTTTTCCTGCTCCTGTAGATCCCACAAAGGCGATTTTCTGTCCGGGCTTGGCATACAGGCTGATGCCGTTTAAGATGGTCTTTTCAGGCACATATCCAAAGACAACATCATTGAAACGGACATCTCCTTTCAGGGGAATAAAGGCAAAGCCATCGGAAACAGGAGCATCCAGTCTGGTTCGTTTTACCGTTTCCTCAGGAACCTTCCAGGCAAAGCGGCCGGTAAATTCGCTGCATTCCTTAAGCTGTCCCATCGGATTTTCCCGAACCTGGCATAAGCGTACGTTTCCCTCGTCGATTTCCGGTATTTCATCCATCATGTCAAAAATTCGTTCTGCACCCGAAAGGGCAGACAAAAGAAAGTTAATCTGCTGGGTAAACTGGTTCATGGGCATGGCGCTTTGGCGCACATAGACCAGATAGGAGGCCAGTGTTCCCAGATCCGTCAGGCCGGCCAGTGCAAAGAGGCCTCCCACACAGGCAGAAACGGCGTAGTTAAAATAGGAAAGGGAAACAATGGTGGGGATCGTCATGCCGGAATAGGCTAAAGCTTTTGTTCCGGCATCCCGGAGGGCTTCATTTCTGCGGCAGAATTCTTCAAAATCCTGCGGTTCATGGTTAAAGACCTTTTCCACCTTCTGTCCTGCCACCATTTCCTCTACAAAGCCGTTAATGCTTCCAAGACACTGCTGCTGCCGGATAAAATATTTCCGGTTGCGGCGGCTGTTGTATCGGATGAACAGGGTCATGCAGGCAAGGAAGAAAATGACGATCAAAGAAAGACGCCAGCTTAAAATAAGGAGCATGGTAATGGTACCGGTAATGGTAATAAAGCTCTGGATCATCATGGCAAAGCTGCCGTTTAAGGCCTCTGTCAGAGTGTCCACGTCATTGGTAAAGCGGCTCATGAGCTCGCCGTGGGTATGGGCGTCAAAGTAGGATAGGGGAAGCTTTTGGGTATGCTCAAACAGATCAGAACGGATTTCGCTTACTACCTGCTGGGACATATGGACCATGAGCTGGTTATAGGCCAGACAGGCTGAGGCGCCGAGTGCATACATAAGCCCCATGAGGGCGATCATGCGGATGAGTCCCGGAATATCTCCGGGGAGAATGTAGTTGTTGATCACAGGCTTTAGAAGGTAGGTACCCATGATATTTGCCATGGCGCTTGCAGCTACTAAAAGGGCAATGGCAAACATATACCATTTATGCCGTCCTAGATACCCAAACATCTGCTTGATTGCCCGTCTGGTGTTTTTTGGACGGCTGAAATTTGCTATTCTTGCCATTACAGATTCGCTCCTTCCTGCTGTGAATAATAGATTTCCTGATAAATGGAGTTGTGTTTCAAAAGCTCCTCATGGGTTCCGCACCCGGCCAGCCGGCCGTCCTCCAGGATAAAAATCTGGTCTGCGTGGAGTACCGAGGAGATGCGCTGGGCAATGATGATCTTGGTGGTGTCCGGAAGGCTTTTTGCCAGCCCTTCCCGGATCTTTGCCTCAGTGGCAGTATCCAAAGCGCTGGTGGAATCGTCCAGGATCAGAACTTTGGGGGCTTTTAAAATAGCTCTGGCAATGCACAAGCGCTGTTTCTGTCCGCCGGACACATTGACGCCTCCCTGGCCCAGCTCGGTTTCGTAGCCCTTTGCCAGTCGTCCGATAAATTCATCCGCACAGGCGATCCGGCAGGCGGCATCAATTTCTTCATCTGTGGCTGTTTCCTTTCCCCATCGCAGGTTATCCTTTACGGTGCCGGAAAAAAGCGTGTTTTTCTGCAGCACCACAGCAATGGAGTCACGCAGCTCTCTGAGAGGATATTCCCATACGGGATGGCCGTCTACCAGCACCGTTCCTTTTGTAGCCTCATAAAGCCTTGGGATCAGCTGTACCAGTGTGCTTTTGGCAGCTCCGGTCTGTCCGATGATGCCTACGGTCTGTCCCGCCTTAATATGCAGGGAAATGTCAGAAAGCACATCCTCAGAGCTTTCCTTATTGTATTTAAATGACACATGGTTAAATTCAATTTCTCCCCGTTCTACCCAGATGTCTGTTGCCCGGTCTTCTTTGATATCAATGTCTTCATGCATCACTTCCATGATCCGGTGCCAGGACGCCATGGCTCTCGTAATCATTAAAAACACATTGGAAAACATCATCAGGGAATTTAAAACCTGAAGCACGTAGCTTAAAAACCCGGTCAGTTCGCCAACGCCGATGCCTCCGATGGTAAGGATATTTCCACCGAACCACAGGATGGAAAGAATGGTGCCGTACATTACAAACTGCATGGCAGGCATATTTAAGGCTGCCAGCCGGAAGGCCTGTTCAGAGGCGGTCCGGAGCTCGGTGTTTACCTGCTCGAATTTGGCGGTTTCGTAATCTCCGCGTACATAGGATTTTACTACCCGGATGGCAGTCAGATTTTCCTGGATGATCCGGTTGACCTGATCCATGGCACCCTGCATCCGGGAGTAGAGCGGCCGTACATGGCTGATGATGAAAAACAGCATAATGCCCAAAATAGGGGCAGCCACTAAAAAGACCATAGCCAGCCTGGGATTGATCAGAAAGGAAGCGGTCATGGCTGTGAGCATCATGATAGGGGAGCGCAGTCCCGGCCTCAGTCCTGTAGCGACCGAGTTCTGGATGGCAGTCACATCGCCCGTAAGGCGGGTCACCAGAGAAGAGGTGGTAAAATGGTCGGTGTTTGCAAAGGAAAATTCCTGCAGACGGGCAAACTCCGCCCGGCGCAGTTCGGCTCCCAGCCCATGGCCGAACCGGGCGGAAAAAATGGCAGAACCCTGGCCCAGGATCAGGGCGATCAGAGCAAAAAGGATCATCTGTGCGCCTTTTGCCAGAATATAACGCCGGTCTCCGTTCGCTACGCCTACATCCACGATCGAAGCCATTACAAGAGGGATCACCAGCTCAAAAATGGTTTCTGTGACAATGCAGAACGCAGCCAGAATCCCATCCCGGCGGTAAGGGCGCAGATAAGACATAAATTCTTTCATAAATCGTAAGCCTCCTGTTTATGGGTAATGGCAATAGTTGCATATACAACTATTGTAAGGCTGAGGATGGGAAAGGTCAAGATTATTTGGGAAAGTAAGGAAATATATGAAAGCATAAATGAAATCTAATGTGAAAAAGACCGGGGATATGGTATACTTTTATAAAAGACAGGCGTACAAAGGGCGATAGTGACAGCATAAATTACAGAAGTGGAGAGTTCCAATATGAAAGACAAGATCATTCATCTGATTGCATCAGAAGACAGCAGAAATCCCATGACAGATGAGGAAATAGCGGAGACTTTGGGAATTTTTAGAGAAACAGTTACAAATATAAGAAAAGAGGCAGGACTGGGAGATTCAAGGGAACGAAGAAAAGCGGCAGTGTTTCAGGATATGAAGGAGCTTCTCAATATGGATCCGGATCTTACAGAGCGGGGATTAACACGATGTTTGGCTGAACGGGGGTATGTAATTGGAAAATACGCAGTGGGAAAATTAAAGGAAGAGCTTTTAAAGGAGTGGCAGCCTGAACCGGAATATGGGAAAACAGGAGAAGAAATTCAGGATGGGAGCCGCTTTTTTTCAAAGGTGATCGGTTATGCGGGAAGTATGAAAAGCCAGATCAAGCAGGTACAGGCAGCAATCTTGTATCCGCCTAAAGGTCTTCATTGTCTTCTTTACGGTCCTTCCGGCGTAGGAAAGAGCTATCTGGCAGAAATCATGCATGAATATGCAGTGACAACGGACAATTTTGCTTCGGATGCCCCATATTTTGCATTTAACTGTGCAGATTATGCAGACAATCCCCAGCTTCTTTTGTCACAGCTGTTCGGTTATTCCAAAGGTGCCTTTACAGGTGCATCTGAGAATAAAAAAGGAATCGTGGAACAGTGTGACGGGGGAATCCTCTTTTTGGATGAGGTTCACCGGCTTCCACCAGAAGGACAGGAAATTTTGTTTTATTTGATGGATAAGGGGAAATTCCGCCGCCTGGGAGAGACAGAGGCACAGCGGGAAAGTCATCTGATGATTATTGCAGCAACAACGGAAGATCCAAGAAGCTCCCTGCTTCTTACATTCAGGAGACGTATTCCCATGATGATTGAAATTCCATCCCTGAAAGAACGGCCATTAAAGGAAAAGCTGCAGTTTATCCGTCTGTTTTTCTGGATAGAATCGAGACGTTTGAATGCGCCTGTGCTGGTTCGGGCAGAAGTGATCCGCTATATGGCAGATGAGGAATACCAGGGAAATGTGGGGCAGTTAAAGGCAGATATACAAGTCTGCTGTGCAAGAGCCTTTCTGGACGGTAGAACAAAAAGAAGATCAAAGATGATTGTGGGAATGGAGGCTCTTTCTGGAAACAAAACGGAGCCTATATCTTCTGGAGAACATTCCCGTCTGGCGGAGCTGGTACCGGAAGATGAGATATTTACACCGGATATGCCGGCAGTTACGACAGCTGAAACGGATAATGGCTGGGATATTTACCGTGATCTGGAGGAACGCTACAGTGCTTTGACAAAAGAGGGATTAAAAGAAAATGAAATTGAAGAAAAGCTTTTGAGAGAAATTGAGAGCAGTTTTCAGCTCCATATCCGCCAGGTGGAGGAAGCGAGCTTAAGCCTGGAAGAACTTTCTCACATTACAGGAAGCGACGTAATGGAGATGGCAAAAGAAGTGTATGAACTGGCCAGTCAAAGGCTTCCGTATCTGAAGCGGGAGATGATTATTCCGCTGGCAATCCATCTGAAAATGGCCTGTGAACGGTTAAAACAGCAGGAGCGGATCGTAGAGAAGGGAATTAAGAATCTGGGAGAACTTTACAGGGATGAATATGAGGCTGCAAAAGAAATCCTGAATTATATCTGCAAAAAATACTATGTTTGTTTTTACAAAGAAGAAGCCGGATTTTTAGCAATGTATTTTCACCGCTTTCAGGAAAAGCACAGGAAGGAAGGCTGTGTGGGTGTTGCGGTAGTTTCCCATGGGCCTGTAGCCAGCGCCATGGCAGAGGTAGCCAACTCTATTATGGGAGTCAGTCATGCGGTAGGAGTGGATATGGGGATCAAAGATACGCCGGTTCAGATGGCGGAACGAACAATGGAAGCCGTGCGCCGGATCGACCAGGGAAAAGGCGTTTTGATTCTGGCGGATATGGGTTCCCTTTTAGATATGGAAGAAAAGGTGAAAAAGGAAACAGGAATTACTGTAAAAATTGTAGGAAGAACGGATACAATGATGGTTATTGAAGCAATCCGAAGAACCTACTGGACAGATGAAAGCCTGGAAACAATTGCAAAGGTACTTGACTGGAAGCAGTTCTCACCTGCAAAGCGTCAGACGCGTAAACCCAGAGAAAAAGCAGTTCTCTGTTTGTGTATTACGGGCGAGGGAGCTGCCAGAATGTTAAAGAGCTATCTGGAAGAGCGTTTAAAAAGCACTCTGGGGAACGTGAGGATCATTACAAAAGGATATATTGAAAATACGGATATTACAGAGCTGATCCGCGCATCCGAAGAAGAATATGAAATTTTAGCTATTGCGGGAACCATTGACCCAAAGCAGACGCAGTACCCGTTTTTATCGGTTTCAGAAATTTATGCAAAAGAGGGAATCAGGACACTGCGTCAGATTTTGAAACGCCATTTCTTCAAAGAGCAGAATTGCCTTCAGGATGTGATTTTTAGAGATCTCATTTTTATACAGGAAGATTTTGCTTACAAGGAGCAGATTTTAGATCAGTGTGTGGAAGCAATGGCTGAAAAGGGATTGGTTCAGTCGGAGTTTCTTTTAAGCGTTTATAAAAGAGAGGGCATGATGCCTACATTTTTGAAGGGAGGGATCGCAATTCCCCACGGTGCGGAAAATCTGGTTACAAAACCAGTCATATGCATTACAAAATTGGACAAACCCATTGTCTGGGATGGATTTAATACGGTAGATCTTGTATGTGTTCTGGCTTTAAATGAAAAATCGACAAAATATTTTGAGCAGTTTTATCAGGTTATTTCTGATGAAATCATGGTTTCCAGAATACGCTCATGCCATACCCCAGATGAGATATATGGAATTTTGTGTAATTATACAAAAACAGTCAAATAAGTTGGCATCATTCTTGCTCATATATAAGGTATAACGAGCAGGAAAGGAGCTGATTAAATGAAAGTAAATGATTTTCCCAAAGTAACTGTTATCTTAAGAGGCTATACCTACGATCAAATACATACCGTTGTAAAAAATCTGATAGGGACAGAGCTTAAGGCGGTTGAAATTACCATGAACACGCCTGGAGCTTTGGAAACGATTCGGAAAATCCGTGAGGAATTTGGAGATTCCATTCTGGTAGGAGCTGGAACGGTTCTTACATACACGGAAGCGCAGCAGGCAATTGATGCAGGTGCAGCCTTTTTACTTTCTCCAACTGTATTTGATAAGGAAATACTGGATTTGTGCAGAGAAAGAGGTGTTATATCAGTTCCGGGAGCATTCTCACCATCGGAAATATGGAAAAGCATTCAGGATGGAGCAGATATCGTAAAGGTATTCCCGGCAGGACGACTGGGAAGCAGGTTCTTTTCAGATATCCAGGCGCCTCTTGGCAGACTGCCTCTGATGGCAGTAGGAGGAGTAAATGTGGAAAATCTGGAAGAATTTTTTAATGCAGGAGCATTATTTGCGGGAATCGCTTCCGGTATTTTTAACCGTCAGGATATCATTGAGCAGAGAGAAGAACACTTAAGAACATCAATCAGGGAAGCAGAAAAGAAAATCAGGCAGTTAAGGGAAGCACAGGAGGAATGAAATGAGTGCAATTATATTTGATGAATCGTTTATTTTAAGATTCGACACCCATTTAACGAATACAGAGGTATTATCGGCTATGGCCGATAATCTCTGCAAAAGGGGAATTGTAAAAGAAACATATAAAAAGGCAATTTTAGACCGGGAACAGGAGTTTCCAACAGGGCTTAATACAGGGGGAATTAACGTGGCAATTCCTCATGCAGATATCAGCCATGTAAATAAAGCGGCAATCTGCGTCGGTATTTTAAAGGAGCCCGCAGCCTTTCATGCAATGGATGAGCCGGATTATGATGTTCCGGTAAAGCTGGTTATTATGCTGGCTCTTACAGAAGCTCACGGACATATTGAAATGCTTCAGAAGATCGTTGGCCTGATTCAGGATCAGGCAGCAGTAAAAGAGATTACAGAAACAGATGATTCAGAAAAAGCAGGAGAGTTGATCAGCAGATTTTTATTAGAGGAAAAGGAGAATTAAGAGATGAAGAGAATATTAGTGGCATGTGGAAATGGGATCGCAACATCAACCGTAGTAGCAACAAAGATCCGTGAGAAATGTGAGGAAAACGGCATTGCTGTTACAGTCACACAGTGTAAGCTTTTAGAGGTAAATGCCAAGGCAGATAATTTTGACCTTTTAGTAACAACAGGAAAGTTCACAGGAGGAAATGTAAATATTCCCGTTGTAGGCGCTATTTCTTTATTAACGGGAATCGGAGAAGAGGAAACTCTGGATCAAATTCTTGACTATGTTCGATAAAAAACATACTGGGGAGTATTACAGATAGAAAAAGAGGAATGCAGTTATGCAGATTATTTACAATATATTTAATGTGATTCTGGATGCAGGGGCGGTTGTAATGCTGCCGATTATCATCACAATCGTAGGACTGATTTTTCAGGTAAAATTATCAAAAGCGTTCCGTTCCGGTCTGACAATCGGAATTGGTTTTGCAGGCATCAATCTGGTTATCAATATGCTAAAAAGCAATCTGGGCCCTGCTGCTCAGGCAATGGTAGAAAATTTCGGCATTAAGCTGGATATCCTGGATGTGGGATGGGGAGCGATCGCGGCAGTTACATGGTCTTCTCCGATTATTGCAATTTTAATTTTCTGTATTCTGGCTACCAATATCATTATGCTGGCATTAAAGGCTACAGATACGTTGGATGTAGATATCTGGAACTACCACCACATGGCGATTGTGGGAATCATGGTTTATTTTGTGACAAAAAATGTGGCTTTGGGAATTGCTGCTACCGTTGTAATGGCTATCGTCACATTTAAAATGTCCGACTGGACTGCACCTTTAGTAGAAGAATATTTCGGGATTCCCGGAGTGTCCCTTCCAACTATGTCTGCATTGTCATCCATCGTAATTGCAGCACCGTTAAACTGGATTTTAGACCGGATTCCCGGAATCAATAAAATTGATTTTGAGATTAAGGACGCCCAGAAATACCTTGGCTTTTTCGGTGAGCCAACCATGATGGGCCTGATTTTAGGCTGTATCATCGGTGTACTTGCAAAATATAATCTTGCCTCCATCCTTTCTCTGGGCGTAAATATGGCGGCTGTTATGGTTCTCATTCCAAAGATGACTTCTCTGTTTATGGAAGGACTTATGCCGATTTCAGCGGCAGCCAAAAACTTTACGCAGAAGAAATTTAAGGGAAGAAAGTTCCTCATTGGTCTGGATGCTGCTGTTGTAGTAGGAAATCCGGATGTAATTACAACTTCCTTAATCGTGATTCCGATGACTATTTTAATGGCAGCCGTTCTTCCGGGCAACCGTGTTCTTCCTTTTGCGGATCTGGCTGTGGTGACATTCCGTGTAGCCCTTGTTGTAGCTGTCACAAGAGGAAATCTTTTCAAAAATATCATTATGGGCCTTGTCTGTACGGGAGCTATCCTGCTTGCAGGAACAGCAACTGCACCGGTTTTAACTGAGCTGGCTCTCAGCGTGGGACTTGATCTTGGAGAAGGACTGATTACGTCCTTTGCTGCAACCAGCCTGACTGTAAGCTTTCTTGTCTACAAAGCATTTATCAGCAATTTGTATATCAGTGTTCCTCTTCTTGTGCTTGTTGTGGGAGGTACCTGGATGGTTATGAGCCGTATCAATAAAAAGAAAGCAGAGATGGCAGCACAGGGAGAACAGGCCTGAATATCACAATAAAAACAGGGAGGAAATAAGTAATGCAGAGAGCCATTGACCGATTAGAGCCATTTCAGCGGGCCATATCAAAAGCACATTTAGCAGCAGCCGGTGTTTCTGTTGATGCGCTGGAAAAGAAACCGCTGATTGCCATTGCAAACAGCTGGAATGAGATCTGTCCGGGACATGAACCATTAAAGAAGCTGGCAGAAGAGGTAAAAAAAGGGATTTTAGAGGCTGGGGGAGAGCCTGTAGAATTTAATACAATTGCGATGTGCGACGGGATTGCGCAGGGACATTCAGGGATGCGTTACTGTCTGCCCCACAGAGAGATTGTTACAGATTCCATTGAAGCAATGGTAGTAGGAGAAGGAGTGTTTGACGGTGTTGTTTACATGGCGTCCTGTGACAAAATCATACCAGCCATGCTGAATGCAGCGGCACGTATTGATCTTCCGTCCGTGATCGTTACCGCAGGCCCCTGTTTTGCTCAAATAAAACCCAATGAGTCAAAGGAATTAAGACAGCGCTTCTTAAGGGGAGAGATTACGGAACGCCAGCTCATCGAGGGAACGCTGAAATATTATACAGGGCCGGGAGTCTGCCCATTCCTGGGAACTGCCAATACAATGGGGGCTCTGTGTGAATCTCTGGGAATGATGCTTCCCGGAAGCAGCCTGATTCCATCCAGTACCAGCATGAGAAGATTTTCAGCCAGAGAATCAGGAAGTACGGTTATGAAGCTGGTAGAACAGCAGATACGTCCTTCACAGATTATAACAAAAGAAGCTCTGGAAAACACCGTGACGCTTTTAAGCGCAATCGGCGGATCCTTAAATGCCATGATTCATCTTCCGGCTCTGGCAGCAGAACTGGGGCTGGAGCTGGATTGGGATGATATAGCAAAGATCACTTCCAAAACACCGGTGCTTTGCGGAATCGTCCCAAATGGGAATCTGACAGCTGTAGATCTTCACTATGCAGGAGGAATACCAGCTGTTATGAAGGAACTGCGGGACAAACTTCACGGGGAGTGCCTGAATGTGTGCGGCCTGTCCTTAGGAGAGATTCTGGAGCAGACCAAGGACGGAGACAGAACCGTGATCCATACGGCCGGAGAACCCTTGGAAAAGGCAAATGGAATCCAGGTTTTATATGGAAATCTGGCGCCTCAGGGAGCTTTGGTAAAAACATCGGCTGTGCCTGAAAATGTAAGGGTATTTGAAGGCACTGCGAAGGTCTTTGATGGAGAGGATGCCTGTTATGCTGCATTCAGAGATCATGCTATCCATGAGGGAGATGCGGTGATCGTGCGTTATGAGGGCCCCAAGGGAGGCCCTGGAATGAAGGAACTGCATCGAATTACGGAGATTATAAAGGGAATCCCCCGGACAGCTGTGATCACGGACGGACGTTTTTCCGGAGCGAGCGGAGGCTTAAGCATCGGCTATCTCTGTCCGGAGGCAGAGGAAGGAGGTCCAATCGCTCTTGTAAAGAATGGTGACAGGATTCAGGTGGATTTATATAAGGGAATGATTCATTTGGATGTTTCTGACGAAGAGCTGATTTCGCGCCGCAATGCATGGGAGCATGGCGAAAAGAAAAAAGAAAAGGGCCTTCTTGGAAGATATGCAGCAATGGTGGGAAATGCAAGGCAGGGAGCCACATTTCATATTTAAAAACTAGCTGTTTCGAGCAGAGACTTATAAAAAATGCCGCAGCCTGTAAGCGATTCCGATGGGAATCCTACAGGCTGCGGCTCTTTTGTATCTCACCTTTCCCCTCTGCCATCCCCGTGGCCCCGCAGGGCCTGTATGTGTGATGGAGTGTAATGCAATCAGGGAATTTCATACTTTGTTTTGTGATTTCTCTGCCGGGTAACGCAGCAGGGGAATGGTTTTTCTTCTGTTTCATCCGTTCATAAGGTTAATGCACAGGCAGCCTGTTTTATTGCAAAAAAAATTTGCCTCTTATTGCCAGTCCTATGTTTCTGTGCTAATATATAGGTTGCTTTATTGCAGGAAAAGAGGAATAAAAACGTGATGCAGTATTTAATTGTCTGCCCCCTGGTATTTTTAGCAGGTCTGGTAGACTCCATTGCAGGGGGAGGCGGACTGATCTCCCTGCCCGGCTATATGATCGCAGGGGTGCCGGCCCACATGGCTCTGGGAACGAATAAGATGAGCTCTACCATTGGTACTCTGGTTTCCACAGCCCGTCTTTTAAAGCACGGATATCTGAAAGGAAAGATTGCTGTTGCCGCTGTTTCGGCTGTGTTTGCCATGACAGGCTCTGTGCTGGGAGCGCAGATTGCCCTCCGGGTACCGGATTCGGTGATCCGGAGCATGATGATCGTGATCCTTCCCATTGTAGCCTACTATGTGCTTCGCAATAAAAATATGGGAGACAGTGAACGGACGGGAACCATTTCCAAAAGACGCGTCTGTGTGATCTCACTGGCAGCCTCCTTTGTGATCGGAACCTATGACGGCTTTTACGGCCCAGGTACGGGAACCTTTCTGATCCTGGTGCTTACGGGAGCAGCCCGGATGGATATGCGCACAGCCGCAGCCCAGACCAAGGTGATCAATCTGTCGTCCAATATCTCCGCACTTGTCACATTTATCCTTACGGGAAATGTGTATTATACATTGGGAGCAGCCGCTTCCGTCTGTTCGGTAGCAGGCCATTATCTGGGAGCAGGACTGGTGGTCCATGACGGCCAGAAGATTGTCCGCCCCATGGTACTTGTTGTGTTAGGAATTTTGTTCCTTAAGATCATTGCCGGAGCATAAAGAGGAAGGCCGGAAAACTGTAACTGAAAACCTTATTTGAATCAGGAGAAATGCTTATGAAATGGAAGAAATTTACACTTACAACTACCACAGAGGCCGTAGATCTGGTCAGCAGTATGTTTGATGACATCGGGATCGAAGGAATTGAGATCGAGGATAATATTCCGCTTACAGAAAAAGAGACAAAGGGAATGTTCATCGATATCCTTCCGGAGCTTCCGCCGGACGAGGGCATTGCCAAAGTAAGCTTCTATCTGGATGATGATGCGGATGTGGCGGAAATGCTGAAAAAGGTCAATGAGGGACTGGACGAGCTGGCTTTATTTACCGATCTGGGAGCACGCACCATTGAGGCTTCTGAAACAGAGGACAAGGACTGGATCAATAACTGGAAGCAGTATTTTAAGCCCTTTACCGTAGACCATATCCTGATCAAACCCACCTGGGAGCCTATCCCTGAGGAGCATAAGGACAAGCTTCTGGTTCAGATCGATCCCGGCACTGCTTTTGGAACAGGAATGCACGAAACCACCCAGCTTTGTATCCGCCAGCTGGAAAAGCACGTTCACGGACAGGCTGAGATTCTGGACGTGGGAACAGGCAGCGGCATTTTAGGTATTACAGCCTTAAAGCTGGGAGCAAAGGAGGTCTGGGGAACAGATCTGGATGAAAATGCCATTACGGCAGTGGGAGAGAATTTGGAGGCTAACTCCATTTCCAGCGACAGCTTCCATGTGCTTCAGGGAAATATCATTGACGATCAGGCGGTAAAGGACTGGGCCGGATATGAGAAATACGATATCGTGGTTGCAAATATCCTTGCAGATGTAATTATTCTCCTTGTAGATGAGATTCCGGCTCATCTGAAAAAAGGCGGCTATTTTATCACCTCCGGAATTATCAATATGAAGGAAGAGGCAGTAAAGGCGGCCTTTGCGGCAAATCAGGAGCTGGAAGTAACCGAGATCACATATCAGGGCGAGTGGGTGTCTGTCACAGCCAGAAAGAAGTAAGAGATGCATCATTTTTTTGCCGATCCGACCCAGGTGGCAGAGGATACCATCTTCATTACCGGGCCGGATGTAAACCATATGAAACATGTGCTCCGCATGAAGCCGGGGGAAGAAGTTTTGATCAGCGACGGCACAGGTCGCGACTATACCTGTGAGGTAGAGGCCTTTGAGCCGGACCGGGCTGTGGTGAGAATCCATTCTGTCTGTGACAGCCGGATGGAGCTTCCTGCCGAGATTTGGCTCTTTCAGGGCCTTCCAAAAGCAGATAAGATGGAACTTATCATCCAGAAGGCAGTGGAGCTGGGAGCTTCTGCCGTGGTTCCTGTTGCCACGAAAAATGCGGTGGTGCGGCTGGATGAAAAGAAGGCGCAGGCCAAGAAAAAGCGCTGGCAGGCCATTGCGGAAAGTGCAGCCAAGCAGTCAAAGCGCAGCCGGATCCCCCAGGTGGAGCTGGTGATGACCTTAAAAGAGGCATTTTCCTTTGTTCATGACAGGGAATTTGGCCTGTGCCTGATCCCCTATGAGCAGGAAAAGGGGATGGACGCTATGAAACAGGCTTTGGAGAAGACAGCTCCCGGCCAGAAAATTGCAGTATTTATCGGTCCGGAGGGGGGATTTGACGAAGGGGAGATCCGTCAGGCTCTTGAAATGGGCGTCTGTCCGGTGAGCCTTGGAAGCAGGATTTTGAGGACAGAGACAGCAGGGCTTGCCATCCTTTCGGTGCTTATGATGAAGCTGGAAGGGGCATTTTGAGAAAGGATCAGCAGTATGGAAGTATATTTTGACAATTCAGCCACCACCAGGGTTTTAGATGAAGTAAAGGACCTGACGGTGAAGCTTATGACAGAGGATTACGGAAATCCCTCTGCCCGCCACAGAAAGGGAATGGAGGCAGAGCAGTATGTAAAAAATGCCGCTTCCCAGATCGCAAAGACCCTGAAGGTAAAGGAAAAGGAAATCCTCTTTACCTCCGGCGGTACGGAGTCCAACAATATGGCTCTGATCGGCACAGCCCTTGCCAACCAGAGGGCGGGAAAACACATCATCAGTACACGGATCGAGCATGCTTCCGTGTATCAGCCCCTGGCATTTTTAGAGTCTCTTGGCTTTGAGGTGACTTATCTTTCCGTGGACAGTGAGGGACACATTTCCTTAGAGGAACTGGAGCAGTCCATCCGTCCCGATACAATTCTTGTATCTGTGATGTATGTAAACAATGAAATCGGGGCCATTGAGCCCGTAGAAGAGATCGCATCTCTGGTACACGGAAAGGGAAAAAACATTATTTTCCATGTGGACGCTATCCAGGCTTATGGTAAAATAGTAATCCGGCCCAAGAAGCAGGGAATTGACCTTTTAAGCGTCAGCGGCCACAAGATCCACGGGCCAAAGGGCGTAGGTTTTCTCTATATAGATGAAAAGGTAAAGATTAAGCCCCTTCTTTACGGCGGCGGCCAGCAGAGGGATCTGCGCTCCGGCACGGAAAATGTTCCGGGCATTGCGGGTCTGGGGCTTGCTGCTCAGGAGATCTACCGGGATCATGAGGCTAAAATTGGGAAAATCACCGGTTTAAAAGATTATTTCATTGACCGTGCGTTGGAGCTTGAGGATGTAACCGTAAACAGCCAGAAGGGCGGTTTAAGCGCTCCCCAGATCGTCAGCCTAAGCTTTAAGGGCGTCCGCAGTGAGGTGCTTCTCCACGCCCTGGAGGATAAGGAAATCTATGTATCCTCAGGCTCTGCCTGCTCCTCCAATCACCCCGCTATCAGCGGCACCTTAAAGGCTGTGGGAGTAAAAAAGGAGCTTTTGGATTCTACTCTCCGGTTCAGCTTCGGCCTTTTTAACACAAAGGAAGAGATCGACTATTGCATGGATGTGTTAAAGGAGCTGCTTCCGGTTTTGAGACGCTATTACAGAGCGTAGCTGTCAGTTTGTTCGTTGTTTAGAAAGAGGTATATATGCAGTATCAGTCATTTTTAATTAAATATGCGGAGATCGGCACCAAGGGCAAGAACCGCTTTATGTTTGAAGACGCCCTGATCAAGCAGATCCGTTTCGCCCTCCGGGAGGTAGACGGAAGCTTTGAGGTGACAAAGGAATCAGGACGCATCTATGTAACCGCTGAGGGCGATTATGACTATGATGACACCATTGAGGCCTTAAAGCGGGTATTCGGTATCGCAGATATCTGCCCCATGGTGCAGATTGACGACAGGGATTATGAGAACCTGAAAAAACATGTGGTAGAGTATATGGATAAGGTCTACCCTGATAAGAACCTTACCTTTAAGGTGGTGGCAAGAAGAGGCGACAAGCGTTATCCTGTGTCCTCCGACCAGATTAACCGTGATATGGGAGAGGCCATTCTTGAGGCGTTTCCTCAGATGCGCGTGGACGTGCACAACCCGGATGTGCTCCTGAGAGTGGAGATCCGCCAGAAGGTAAATATCTTTTCCCTGATGATCCCGGGGCCGGGTGGTATGCCTGTCGGCACCAACGGAAAGGCCATGCTTCTTCTTTCCGGCGGCATCGACAGCCCGGTGGCAGGCTATATGATCGCAAAGAGAGGCGTAAAGATCGATGCGGTTTATTTCCATGCACCGCCTTACACCAGCGACCGTGCAAAGCAGAAGGTAGTAGATCTGGCCAAGCTGGTAGCCCGCTATTCAGGCCCCATGGATCTTCATGTGGTGAATTTTACGGATATTCAGCTGTATATTTATGAGAAATGCCCCCATGAGGAGCTTACCATCATCATGCGCCGCTATATGATGCGGATTGCTCAGGCTATTGCGGAAAAGAACGGAGCCATCGGCCTGATCACGGGAGAGAGCATCGGGCAGGTAGCTTCTCAGACCCTACAGTCACTGGCAGCTACCAATGAGGTCTGCACTATGCCCGTATACCGTCCGGTGATCGGCTTTGACAAGCAGGAGATCGTGGACGTGTCAGAAAAGATCGGAACATATGAAACATCCATCCAGCCCTTTGAGGACTGCTGCACCATCTTTGTGGCAAAGCATCCGGTGACAAAGCCAAATATCAACGTGATCCGTAATTCCGAGCGCCATCTGGAGGAGAAGATAGACGAGCTTGTAAAAACAGCGTTGGAGACAACAGAGGTAATCCGCTGTCAGTAAAAAAGGACGAAAAAACGCCGCCTGCCAAAGCAGACGGCGTATCCTGTTAAAAGCGCTGTTTCATCAGTCGATGATGTAGGGAGCCAGTGTAGATAAGATGTCCTCAACACCATTTTCAGCGTGGATATTTAAGTCGATGGGCTTGGAAAGATCCAGGCTGAAGATGCCCATGATGGACTTTGCATCGATCACATATCTTCCGGATACAAGATCAAAGTCAACATCAAATTTTGCCAGGTCATTTACAAAGGATTTGACCTTGTCAATGGAATTTAAGGAAATACGAACAGTTTTCATATTGAAGAACCCTCCTTGCGGTATGTATAATCTGATTTTATACTAAAGGAGAGACTCATAAAAGTCAATAGTGAGTTTGTATGAAAAAAACCGGAACAAACTGTAAAAAGTTTAAACGGCAGGAAAGGAGATTAAGTTATGCCGAAAGCGGCGTTTCACAATTTGGGCTGCAAGGTAAATGCCTATGAGACAGAGGCCATGCAGCAGCAGCTGGCACAGAGGGGCTATGAAATTGTCCCCTTTGATGAGAAGGCAGATGTATATATTATCAATACCTGCTCTGTCACCAATATCGCGGACCGGAAATCACGCCAGATGCTCCACCGGGCAAAAAAGCTCAATCCTCAGGCACTTGTGGTGGCAGCGGGATGTTATGTCCAGGTGGCCTCAGAGGAGCTTAAAAAGGATGCCAGTGTGGATCTGATCATTGGAAACAACAGAAAAGCAGAGCTGGCAGATATTCTGGATGCCCGTCTGGCAGAAAAAAATGAGGAAAACAGGGTGTATGTGCTGGATATTGCCCATACCCACGAGTATGAGCGCCTTCATCTGGATCGTCTGGGAGGCCATACCAGGGCTTTTATCAAGGTACAGGACGGCTGCAACCAGTTCTGCAGCTACTGCATCATCCCCTACGCCAGAGGAAGAGTCCGCAGCCGCAGCCATGAGGATGTGGCAGAGGAGGTAAAAGGACTGGTAGCAGGAGGGTATAAGGAAGTGGTCCTCACGGGAATCCACTTAAGTTCCTACGGCATTGAGCGCATGGAGGAAAATCCGGTGAGCCATGGCGACTGGAACCACAGGGAGCTGCTGGCGCTGATAAAGGAAGTTCACGCCATCGAGGGGCTGGAGCGCATCCGTCTGGGATCTTTGGAGCCAAGGATCATTACCAGAGAATTTGCAGAGGAGCTGGCAAAGCTTCCAAAGTTCTGCCCTCATTTCCATCTGTCTCTCCAGAGCGGCTGTGATGAGACCTTAAAACGCATGAACCGCCATTATACCACAGAGGATTATGAGGCCAGATGCCGTCTGTTAAGAGAGGTCTTTGACCATCCGGCCATTACAACCGATGTAATCGTGGGCTTTCCGGGGGAAACGGAGGAAGAATTTGCTCTCACAAAAGAGTATCTGGAACGGATCCATTTCTATGAGATGCATATTTTCAAATATTCCAGAAGAGAGGGTACAAAGGCAGCTGTGATGAAGGATCAGATCCCTGAATCTGTGAAGGCAGAGCGCAGCGACGTGCTCCTTTCTCTGGAAACGAAGATGTCTGAGGAATACAGAAAGCATTACGGGGATTCTGTACTTTCCGTACTGTTTGAGGAGATTACAGTCATAGACGGAAAGGAATATCTGACCGGCTATACGCCTCAGTATGTGAAGGCTGCCCTGCCTGTAACGGACAGGGAAATCTGCAGCCGCATGGCAGGAAATATCTTTGAAGTACAGGCGGAAGGCTTTGTAACAGATGAGGTTCTGCGGGTAAAATTGCAGGAAATAACTGTATAAATTAAACAAAAAACAGGGCAAATCAAAAATACTCTATTGCCGAATGGGGAAATATAGGGTAGAATATAGAAGAATACTTAAAGGACGTGATAATATGGGCAATATAAGAGAAACACAATATTTTCAGGCTGTTCAGGACAAAAAGATGGAAGTGAGCGATGTGCTGGAGCAGGTGTATATTGCCTTGACGGAAAAGGGCTATAACCCTGTAAATCAGATCGTGGGTTATATTATGTCCGGAGATCCCACTTATATCACCAGTCATAAGGGCGCCAGAAGCCTGATCATGAAGGTGGAAAGAGATGAGATCCTGGAAGAGCTGATGGCTGTTTACATTGATGCCCGTCTGAAATAACAGTGCCGGTCAGACTGTGGCTGCAGGCGGATACAGGCAGCACTTTGCTGCTTCGGATAAAATACCGTCAGGAGACTGGGAACGGTCTCTTTGTTTGATGACGGTACAGTATAATACAGGAATATGAAACGGTCATTTTCCTGCTGCAACGTCCATTGAGGTCTTCTAAAATGGGGAGCCTGATGGACGTTGTATTGTATATGGAAATAAAGCAGAGGAGGACGCTTTTTAAGTCCGCTCCTGCTTAAAAATGGCGGCTGCCAAAGCCGGAATCCGGCAGCTGCCGTATAGATGTGGAGGAATTGAATATGAGAATCATGGGTCTTGATTACGGCTCTAAGACTGTGGGAGTAGCAGTCTGCGATCCTTTAGGTATCACAGCCCAGACCGTGGAAACGATCACCCGCAAGGATGAGAATAAGCTGCGCCAGACCCTGGCCAGAATTGAAGCTCTGGCTTTAGAGTACGGGGTAGAACGGATCGTTCTTGGTTATCCTAAGAATATGAACAATACGCTGGGAGACCGGGCTAAAAAATCCGAGGAATTAAAAGAAGCCTTAGAGCGCAGGACAGGCCTTCCTGTGGTGCTTTGGGATGAACGTCTTACCACAGTGGCTGCAGAGCGCGTGCTGATGGAAAGCGGCGTGCGCAGAGAGCACAGAAAGGAATCTGTGGATCAGATCGCAGCTGCCATGATCTTACAGGGATATTTAGACCGCATGGCGATGGAACAGAAAAAGGAAGAAACAGCCGGTGATATGCCGGAGAGCGGAGAATAAGATGGAAGAAAGAACAGACTGCATTACCATGGTGACAGAGGATGGAGACGAGGTGGTGTTTTCCGTACTGGAGGAGACCAGGATCCATGGGAAGGATTACCTTCTTGTCACAGACGCCCCTGAGGATGAGGATGGAGAATGTTATATTTTAAAGGATGTATCCGGAGAACAGGAGCCGGATGCGGTTTATGAGTTTGTGGAAGACGACAGAGAACTTGACAGTGTAATGGGGATTTTTGAAGCCCTTTTGTCTGATGCAGATGTGGAAATTGAAAAGTAAAAATAAGGAAGAAAGATTGGAGGAATCAGTTTGAGTTTAGAAGAAAAAGAAAATGGAATCGAGCAGGAAAATAATACGCCTGAACCAGCAGGGCATACAGGAGAAGCCGGTTCAGAAAACAGTGCGCCGGTAAAAAGACGCCCTCAGAACCGCCGGCCGGTTCAGAGAAGAACGGCGAGACCGAAAAATACATCTGAAGAAGGAAGGAAGGATGAGGGAGCGGAAAGTACGGTACAGACAGAAGGCGCACCGGAGGCCGCAGAAAAGAAGGAACAGAACAGACGGGCTCCCAGACGCCGCACTACGGCTCCCAGACAGGGACAGGGTACCGGCAGAAGACAGGTTCCGGCTCCTTTAAGAAATACAGATGAGACAGCGGCAGCTCTTCCTGCAAAGCGCAGCACACGGGGAACAAAAAAGGACGGAAAAGGCAAGTTAAAGGTGATCCCCTTAGGCGGCTTAGAGCAGATTGGCATGAATATCACAGCCTTTGAATATGAGGATTCTATTATCGTAGTAGACTGCGGACTTGCCTTCCCGGGGGACGATATGCTGGGAATCGATCTGGTGATTCCGGATGTGACCTATTTAAAACAGAATATTGACCGTGTAAAGGGCTTTGTGATCACCCATGGACATGAGGACCATATCGGTGCGCTTCCTTATATTTTACAGCAGGTAAACGTGCCGGTTTACGGAACCAAGCTGACCATTGCGCTCATTGAACACAAGTTAAAAGAGCACAATCTGTTAAAGACCACCAGGCGCCGTGTGATGAAGCATGGCCAGTCTGTGAATCTGGGCTGCTTCCGGGTGGAATTTATAAAGACAAACCACAGTATTCAGGATGCGTCTGCTCTGGCGATTTTCTCACCGGTCGGCATTGTGCTCCACACTGGCGACTTTAAGATTGATTATACACCTGTATTCGGTGATCCCATCGACCTGCAGCGCTTTGCAGAGCTGGGAAAGAAGGGCGTCCTTGCCATGATGGCAGACAGTACCAATGCCACCCGTCCCGGCTTTACCATGTCCGAGCGCAGCGTGGGAAAGACCTTTGATGCGATTTTTGCAGAGCATACGAATCACCGCATTATCGTGGCTACCTTTGCTTCCAATGTAGACCGTGTGCAGCAGGTAGTAAATACGGCTTATAAATATGGCAGAAAGGTAGTAGTGGAAGGCCGCAGCATGGTAACGATCATTGATATTGCCAGTGAGCTGGGATATATCAATATTCCCGACGGAACGCTCATTGACATTGACCAGCTGAAAAACTATCCGCCTGAGTCCACCGTGCTGATCACCACAGGAAGCCAGGGCGAGTCCATGGCCGCTCTGTCCCGCATGGCAGCCAGCATCCATAAGAAGGTGTCCATTATGCCGGGAGATGTGGTTGTATTAAGTTCCAGCCCTATTCCGGGAAATGAAAAGGCAGTGGCAAACGTGATCAATGAGCTTTCTACCAAGGGAGCCAAGGTGATCTGCCAGGATACTCATGTATCCGGTCATGCATGCCAGGAGGATTTAAAGCTGATCTACTCCCTGGTACATCCCAAGTTTGCCATTCCCGTACATGGCGAGTTCCGTCACAGGGTTGCACAGAAGGAACTGGCAGAGTATATGGGCGTTGCCAAGGATAACGCGATCCTGGTTAATTCAGGCGATGTAGTGGCCCTGGATGAGGACAGCTGCCAGGTGATCGACCATGTGACAGCAGGCGGTATTCTGGTAGACGGTCTGGGTGTAGGCGATGTGGGAAATATTGTCCTGCGTGACCGTCAGAATCTGGCTCAGAATGGTATTATCGTGGTAGTGCTTACGCTGGAGAAGCATTCCAACCAGCTGCTTTCGGGCCCGGATATTGTATCCAGAGGCTTTGTCTATGTGCGGGAGTCTGAGGATCTTTTGGAGGAAGCTCATAATATCGTGGCAAATGCAGTAGAGGACTGCTTAGACCGCCGCGTAAGCGACTGGGGCAAGATTAAAAATATCATCAAGGACAGCTTAAGCGAGTTTTTATGGAAGCGCATGAAGCGCAATCCTATGATCCTTCCAATTATTATGGAAGTATAAGCCTTTGATATACAGCAGGAGGAGCGACAGGCCATGAGCAGACGGACAAGGGAGATCAATCGAATAACCACAGCCATTATCACCATTTCCATTAAGCTTATGGTGCTGGCTCTTCTTATCCTGCTTTTATACGAGGCCGTAGTCCGGGGATTTGCCTTTGGCCATGAGATTTTTTATGCAGAAGCGGCAGAGGCGGCTCCGGGGAGAGAAATCACGGTCGAGATAAAAGAGGGAGAGACAGCAAAAGAGGCCGCGGGAGAACTAAAGAAAAAGGGACTGATCACGAATGATTTCGCATTCTGGTTTCAGAGTATTTTCTATGATTACCAGGACATTTATCCCGGGATCTATACGCTTAACACCTCCATGACTTCTAAGGAGATTTTAAGAGAGCTGAATGTAAAACCTGAGGAGGAAAGCGAAGCGTCCCCCGAAGCCCGCACGGTGAGCGGGGAGGCGGATCTCTCAAAAGATGCAGATTCCTCAGAGAACAGGAAGACCAGAGCGGTTCAGGCAGAGCTGGACGGAGAGGATATCTATATGGAGGAAGAGGAATCCGGCGGCTGGATCGAAGAGGCAGAGGAATAAGACATGATTGTAAATGACAGAATCACAGACTATATCCAGTCCCTGGAAACCAGTCAGGGACCGGTTTTGGATGAAATAGAAAAAGAGGCTCTGGATCAGTTTGTGCCTATCATCAGAAAGGAGACGGCAGCTTTTTTAAGAACCATGACGGCAGCCCTTAAGCCGTCGGCCATACTGGAGATCGGCACGGCCGTCGGGTATTCTGCTTTGCAGATGTGCCGGGTGATGCCGGAGCACTGCCGCATTACTACCATTGAAAAGTATGAGAAACGCCTTCCCATCGCCAGAGAGAATTTTCATCGGGCAGGAGAAAGCGGACGGATCACACTTTTAGAGGGCGATGCAGACGTGCATCTGAAGGAGCTGGCAAAAAAAGGCTGTCAGTTTGATCTTGTGTTTATGGATGCAGCCAAGGGGCAGTATCTAAACTGGCTTCCCATGGTGCTTGATCTTATGCCCAAAGGCGCGGTGCTCATTTCCGACAATGTGCTTCAGGACGGCGATATCATCCAGTCACGGTTTGCCGTGGAGCGCAGAAACCGCACCATCCACAGCCGCATGAGAGAGTACCTGTATGAGTTAAAGCACACAGAGGAACTGGAAACCTCCGTGATCCCCATTGGAGACGGAGTGACAGTCAGTACAAAGGTTAGATAGGAGAACGATATGAGAGAAACAGAGCTGCTGATACCGGCAGGCAGTCTGGACGTATTAAAGACTGCTGTGGTTTACGGAGCAGATGCCGTATACATCGGCGGAGAGGTCTTTGGCCTCAGAGCTAAAGCGCACAATTTTTCCAAAGAAGAAATGAAAGAGGGAATTGCCTTTGCCCATGAGCGCGGGGTCAAAGTCTATGTGACTGCCAATATTCTGGCGCACAATGACGATCTGCCGGGGGTAGAGGCTTATTTTGAAGAATTAAAAGAAGTGGGGCCGGATGCCCTGATCATTTCAGATCCCGGCATCTTTGCCATTGCAAAGAGAGTTCTTCCCCAGATGGAGCTCCATGTGAGCACTCAGGCGAATAATACCAATTACGGCACCTATTTATTCTGGCATCAGCTGGGAGCGAAACGGGTAGTTTCTGCAAGAGAGCTGTCCTTAGAGGAGATTAAGGAGATCCGGGCCCATATTCCGGAGGATATGGAGATCGAGAGCTTTATCCACGGAGCTATGTGCATTTCTTATTCCGGAAGATGCCTTTTGAGCAATTTCTTTACCGGACGGGACGCCAACCAGGGGGCCTGCACCCATCCATGCCGTTGGAAATATTCGATCGTAGAGGAGACCAGACCGGGAGAATATATGCCTGTTTATGAAAATGAGCGCGGCACCTATATCTTTAATTCCAGAGATCTGTGCATGATCGAGCATATTCCGGAGCTGATCGATGCGGGAGTTGACAGCTTTAAGATCGAAGGCCGTATGAAGACAGCTCTTTATGTGGCAACGGTGGCAAGAACCTATCGAAAAGCCATTGATGATTATAAAAAGGATCCTGCCCTCTATGAGCAGAATATGGAGTGGTATAAGGAAGAAATTGGAAAATGTACCTACAGAGAGTTTACCACAGGCTTTTATTTTGGAAAGCCGGGAGCAGATGCGCAGATTTACGACAGCAATACCTATGTAAAAAATTACACCTATCTGGGAACGGTAGAGGAGTCCGAAGGCTGCCGGTTCAGAATCGAGCAGAAGAATAAGTTCTCTGTGGGAGAAACCATTGAGATCATGAAGCCCGATGGACGAAACGTACAGGCCCTTGTAAAGAGTATCTGCGATGAAGAGGGCAATGCTCAGGAGAGCGCTCCCCATCCCAAGCAGATCTTGTGGGTGGAGCTGGATGCGCCGGCAGATGTGTATGATATACTGAGAAAGAAAGCGGAGCAGTAAAAGACAGGAGGCGGTAAGTTTGGTGGATGGTATCCTGCTGATCCTGGCAGCATTGTGTGCGGTTTACTTTGTGATCATTGTGATCTATGGGGGAATCGGCACTTCTTTTGCCTTTATATGGCTGTTTTTTGCGGCTCTTTGCGTATTTCTTGTTTATGGAAAATGGTATTACAGCCGTCATATGTTTGACATTCCCAAGTGGGTGCCTGTGAGTATCGTTACCACCTGTGTGATGGGAGTGACCGTCATGGCAATGATATGTACTCTGGTGTTTTTGGGCGTCGCTTCCGAGGAAGAACCCGGACTTGATTATGTGATCGTTCTGGGAGCTAAGGTAAAGGAACATACGGTGAGCAATTCACTGAAAAAACGGCTGGATAAGGCCATTGACTATGCCCAGAAAAATCCGGAAACCTATCTGGTGCTTTCAGGGGGAAAGGGAGCGGATGAACCCATAAGCGAGGCTCAGGCCATGTACAAATATCTGGTCTATAACGGTGTCCGTCCAGAGCAGCTGCTCCTTGAGGATCGGTCTGCCAGTACGGTGGAAAATATTGCCTACAGCAGACTTGTGATCGAAGGCCATCGGGAACGGCTGCGTCTGGAACGGGAGCAGCAGGAGAAAAAACGCAGGGAACCTTACCTTATGGTAGATGACAAGCCTGTGGAAATCGGTGTTCTCACCAGCAATTTCCATGTATTCAGAGCCAGGATGATTGCCCGCAAATGGGGCTTTGAGCATGTTTATGGCATCAGCGCCCAGTCGGATCCTGTGCTTTTTATCCATCTGTGCGTTAGGGAATGTGCGTCGATTATAAAAGACCGGCTTATGGGAAATATGTAGGATAGAATGACTGCTTAAAGGAGGACTGAAATGATTGACAAAAAAATGTTAGACCGCGTAAAAGAGCTTTCACAGTACCGTCTTGTAGATGAAAGACCTGTTGAGGAGATGAACTCATATGGAATGGTGCTGGAGCATAAAAAGAGCGGAGCCAGGATTTTTTTAATGAGCTGTGAGGATGACAATAAAGTATTTTCCATTGGATTCCGCACTCCGCCCCAGGACAGCACAGGACTTCCCCATATTCTGGAACACAGTGTTTTGGAGGGGTCTGAGAAGTTTCCCGTAAAAGATCCCTTTGTAGAGCTGGTAAAGGGTTCTTTAAACACATTTTTAAATGCAATGACCTATCCGGATAAGACGGTTTATCCGGTCGCCAGCTGCAATGACAGGGATTTCCAGAACCTGATGGATGTGTATTTAGACGGCGTGCTCCATCCTTCCATTTACCGTGAACCGAAGATTTTTTTACAGGAGGGCTGGCACTATGAGATGGAGGAGACAGACAGCCCCTTAATCATCAACGGCGTGGTTTACAATGAAATGAAGGGCGCTTTTTCCTCACCGGAAAGCGTGCTGGACAGGTATACAAAGGCGGTTCTCTTTCCGGATACCCCATACCGCCATGAATCCGGCGGCGATCCCGCCTGTATTCCGGATCTGACCTATGAGCAGTTTATTGCCTTCCATAAAAATTACTATCATCCGGCCAACAGCTTTATCTACCTTTATGGAGATATGGATATGGCTGAAAAATTAGAGTGGCTGGACAGAGCGTATTTATCCCAATATGACAGGACAGATTTTACCCTGGATTCCCGGATTCCCATGCAGGAGCCCTTTAAGGAGCCCATTGAGAGGGAAACTACCTACTCTGTAACAGCGGAAGAAGGGACAAAGGGGCGAACCTATCTGTCTTTAAATACCGTAGTGGGAACGGATCTGGATCCGGAGCTTTATGTGGCTTTCCAGATTTTGGAATATGCGCTGATCGATGCTCCGGGAGCACCCTTAAAGCAGGCGCTTATTGACGCCCATATTGGTCAGGATATTCTGGGAGGCTACGACAACGGGATCCTTCAGCCCTGCTTTTCCGTAATCGCCAAAAATGCAGAGCGGGAGCAGAAGGGGGAATTTCTTGCTGTGGTTAAGGGAACCCTGCGCCGTCTGGCAGATCAGGGCATTGACAGAAAGAGCCTTCTTGCAGGCTTAAACTACTACGAATTCCGCTACAGGGAAGCAGATTACGGCTCTGCGCCCAAGGGACTTATGTACGGTCTCTGGTCTATGGACAGCTGGCTTTATGACGGAGATCCTATGCTCCATCTCCAGTATCAGAAGACCTTTGACTTTTTAAAGAAGGCAGTATCCGAAGGATATTTTGAGAATCTGATCCGCGGATATCTTCTGGACAATCCCCATGAGGCTTTTGTGATCGTAAGCCCCTGTACAGATCAGACCGCCAGAGAGGATGAGGCTCTGGCAGAGCGGCTTAAGGCTTACAGGAATTCCCTTTCAGAAGAAGAGAGGAGCGAGATTGTCCGAAAGACAAAGGAATTAAAGGCATATCAGGAGGAGCCGTCCTCTCAGGAGGATCTGGAAAAGATTCCCATGCTCCAGAGATCCGATATTGAGAAAAAGGCAGAAGGCTTTTCTTATGAGGTAAAGGAGGAGAGCGGGATTCCTGTCATCCACAGCCCGTTATTTACCTCTGGGATCGGCTACCTGAAGGTGCTCTTTGACTTTTCTGTCCTGCCGGATGAGGATATTCCCTACGGAGCTCTTTTAAAGTCCGTGCTGGGCTATGTGGATACGGAGCATTACAGTTACAGCGATCTTACCAGCGAGATTTATTTAAACAGCGGCGGCCTGGATTTTTCCGTAGGCGGCAGCCAGAAAATGGGAGAGCCTGGAAACTTTACCGGTACCTTTACAGCCAGCGTAAAGGTGCTCTATGAAAAGCTGGATTTTGCTTTTGAGATGCTGGAAGAGATCCTCCTGCGCTCTAAGCTTACAGACGAAAAACGTCTGGGAGAGATTTTGGATGAGACTATGTCCAGAGCCAGAATGCGTCTGGAGAACAGTTCTCACAGCTCCGCTGCCATGAGAGCTGCTTCCTATTATTCGCCCCTGTCTTCTTTCTATGACCGCACCGGCGGTATTGGCTTTTATCAGTTTTTGGAGAAAATTACAGAGCGCTGCAGCAAGGAAGAGGGATATCGTCTCAAACTGGGGAAAAAGCTTATGGAAGTTGCAAAAACGCTCTTTACTGCTTCCAATATGACCGTAAGCTACACGGCGGATGAAGAGGGCTATGGCAGGCTTCCGGCTGCTCTGGCTGCCTTTAAGGCGGTTCTTCCGGAAGGGAATGGGATCCGTTACCCCTATGAATTTAAGCCAGAGCTTAAAAATGAAGGCTTTCGGACTGCATCGCAGGTCAACTATGTGGCCTGCTGCGGCACCTTCGGAGAGAGTGCTTATACAGGCGCATTAAAGGTATTAAAGGTGATTTTAAATTACGAATATCTCTGGGTAAACCTGCGTGTAAAAGGCGGAGCCTACGGCTGTATGAGCAGCTTTGGGCGAAATGGGGAAACAATGTTAGTATCTTACCGGGATCCCAAGCTGGGCGAGACAAACCGGGTTTATGAGGGAATCCCGGAGTATTTGAGAACCTTTTCCATTGACGACAGAGATATGACAAAATACGTTATCGGCGCCTTCAGTGAGCTGGATGCTCCCTTAAATCCTGCGGCAAAAGGAGCCAGAAACCTGGGAGCATGGCTTTCCGGCGTTACGGACGAGATGATCCAGAGAGAGCGGGATCAGGTTCTGAATGTGACCCAGGAGGATATCCGGGCACTGGCCGGACTGTTAGAGTCTGTGTTAAACACAGGCGCTCTCTGTGCCATTGGAAATGACCAGCAGATTGTGAATGAACAGGAACTCTTTAACGAAATAAAGCATCTTTACCACTAAATGAGCAGGAGCAGAAATGATGGAAGAAAATGTACAGAAGAAATCAGGCTTTGTCACACTGATCGGCCGTCCCAACGTAGGAAAATCTACGCTGATGAATCATCTGATCGGCCAGAAGATCGCCATTACCTCTGATAAGCCCCAGACCACCAGAAACAGGATCCAGACGGTGTATACAGATGAAAGAGGCCAGATCATTTTCCTGGATACTCCGGGAATCCACAAGGCGAAAAACAAGCTGGGCGAATATATGGTAGATGTGGCAGAGCACACCTTAAAGGAAGTGGATGTGATCCTCTGGCTGGTGGAACCCACCACCTTTATCGGGGCCGGGGAACGCCACATTGCAGAGCAGCTTTCCAATGTGAAAACACCGGTGATTCTGGTGATCAACAAAATTGATACCTTAAAAAAGCAGGAAGAAATTTTAACATTTATAGATGCCTACAAGGATGTGTGCAAGTTTGCAGAAATTGTGCCTCTTTCCGCACTGAAGGAAAAAAATACCGATCTTTTGCTGGAGCTTCTTTTTAAATATCTGCCCTGCGGCCCCATGTTTTATGATGAGGACACAGTTACGGATCAGCCCATGCGCCAGATTGCGGCAGAGCTTATCAGAGAAAAAGCGCTTCGCCTTCTGGATGATGAGATTCCCCACGGGATAGCAGTTACTATCGAAAAGATGCGCGAAAGGAAAAACGGCATCATGGACATTGAAGCCAGCATTGTCTGCGAACGCGAGTCCCACAAGGGAATCATTATCGGAAAGGGCGGCTCTATGTTAAAGCGCATCGGCACCAATGCCCGCAGGGAAATTGAAAATATGCTGGAGATGCAGGTCAATCTGCAGCTGTGGGTAAAGGTACGCAAGGAATGGAGAGACAGTGAGCTGTATATGAAAAATTACGGCTATGACAAAAAAGACGTATAAGGGGAGCGAGCAGGGTGAGAGAAGCAGTTAGCCTCACGGGCATGGTGCTTTTGGCTGCATCCTTTGGGGAAGCAGACCGGAGAGTGGTGCTTTTGACCAGAGAACGGGGGAAGATCACAGCCTTTGCTCACGGAGCAAGAAGGCCGGGAAGCGCCCTGATGGCAGTTACCAGACCCTTTGTGTTCGGCACTTTTAACGTCTTTGAGGGCCGCAGCGCCTATACCCTTCAGAGCGCCCAGCCGGTATGCTATTTTGACGAGCTTTCTGCAGATATGGAGGGGGCCTGTTACGGAGCTTATTTTCTGGAAATGGCCTCCTATCTGGCTCAGGAAAACATGGACGGAACCGAACTTTTAACACTGGTTTACCAGACATTAAAGGCCCTTTTAAATCCGTCCCTTCCAAACCGCCTGATCCGGCGGATCTTTGAGCTGAAAGTCATGGTTATAAACGGAGAATACACAGAAAATCCCCAGGGAAAGGTATCCGAGTCCTGTACCTACGCCTGGCAATATGTCATTTATTCCCCTGTAGGAAGCCTCTATACCTTCGTACTAAAACCCGAAGTCCAGGCCGAATTCGAGCACCAGGTAGAAAACGCCAGAACCACCTTCATCCGCCACAACTTCCGTTCTCTGGAAATTCTGGAACTGATGACCAGGTAGAACAGATGGAAATGTTTTGGTTTTACCTATAGAAACAACCTATGGCCATTGGCGACCACAACAAATACTTGCCGATAAGGCTTGAAATTATACGCATCAGAAGATATAATAAGCGGTATATTGCTCCCGCGGATGCAGGAGAAGCCTGGAAGAAAGGAAGAAATATGAAGAAAAGCATAAGAGGAATCCTGCTTCTTGCAGCCTGCACCGTCTTTTTTGCCGGCTGTGCCAGATCCAAAGGGAGCTGGGAAGCCTTTACGGAAAATACCCTTTATGTAGCCGGCGATGGAAGCGTTTCCTGGGCTTCTGTCGAAAGCTTCGGGGAAGGCGATTACAAAGAAGAGGAGTTAAAAGCCTTTGCCGGAGAGAGAATCAGCCAGTTTAACCAGTCTCAGGGCGAAGAGCCAGCCTTTGAAAATGAGAAGGGGGCAGAAAAGCTTCCGGTTGCTCTTGATACAGTGAGTATGAAGGATGGAAGGGCAGTTCTGGTGACGGAATACGATACCCCTTCCCGGCTGGTGGAGTTTTCACAGGACATAGGAGATGAGGGGATGCCCTTTGATTCGATTGATATAGGCAGTCCTGCGTCCCTGGCTTTGAAAGAACAGACTTCTTATCTGGATACAGAGGGAAAAGCGGCAGATCAGCAGGAAATTTTAAAGGAAACAGGTCTTGCGGTTCGTGTTTCGGGCCAGGGGGTCATTTCCGCGGAAAAAAAGATCCGCTATATAAGTGAGGGCTGTACCCTTCGGGATGTTCATACAGTGGAAACCGCGTCTGAGGGAGTAAGCTGCATTATATTGGAGTGATGCCCTGAAAGGGGCTTGCTGACAGTAAGTATATAAAAAGAGAGGACATGGATCATGGAAAAGACAATGGAAAAAATCGTAGCTCTTGCCAAGAACAGAGGTTTTGTATACCCTGGTTCTGAGATCTACGGCGGTCTTGCAAATACCTGGGATTACGGCAATCTGGGTGTTGAGCTTAAAAACAATGTAAAGAAAGCCTGGTGGCAGAAGTTTGTTCAGGAAAGCCCATACAACGTAGGAGTGGACTGTGCGATTCTGATGAATTCCCAGACATGGGTAGCCAGCGGCCATCTGGGCGGATTTTCTGATCCATTGATGGACTGTAAACAGTGTAAGGAGCGTTTCCGCGCAGACAAGCTGATTGAGGATTATAATGATGAGCACGGTATCGAGATCGAAGGCTCTGTAGACGGCTGGTCTCAGGAAGAGATGAAGCAGTATATTGAGGATAAGCACATCTGCTGTCCAAGCTGCGGCGCTCACGATTTTACAGATATCCGTCAGTTCAACCTGATGTTTAAGACCTTCCAGGGCGTAACTGAGGATGCTAAGAATACCGTATACTTAAGACCCGAGACTGCACAGGGTATTTTCGTAAACTTTAAGAATGTTCAGAGAACCTCCAGAAAGAAAGTTCCCTTCGGTATCGGACAGGTTGGAAAGTCCTTCAGAAATGAGATCACTCCCGGAAACTTTACCTTCCGTACCAGAGAGTTTGAGCAGATGGAGCTTGAATTTTTCTGCAAGCCGGGCACCGATCTGGAGTGGTTTGCATACTGGAAGCAGTTCTGTATTGACTGGCTTCAGACCCTTGGCATCAAGCCGGAGGAGATGCGTGCAAGAGATCACTCACCGGAGGAACTGTGCTTCTACAGCAAGGCTACCACAGACCTTGAGTTCTTATTCCCCTTTGGCTGGGGTGAGCTGTGGGGTATTGCAGACAGAACCGATTATGACCTGACCCAGCATCAGAATGTATCCGGACAGGATATGGCATACTTTGATGACGAGAGCAAGGAAAAATACATTCCTTATGTAATCGAGCCTTCACTGGGTGCAGACCGTGTTACACTGGCATTCTTATGTGCTGCTTATGATGAGGAAGAGATCGGAGAGGGCGATGTGAGAACTGTTCTTCATTTCCATCCGGCGCTGGCTCCTGTAAAGATTGGTGTTCTGCCTCTTTCCAAGAAGCTTAACGAGGGCGCTGAGAAGGTATTTGCAGAGCTTTCAAAATACTATAACTGTGAGTTTGATGACAGAGGAAATATTGGAAAGCGCTACAGAAGACAGGATGAGATCGGTACTCCGTTCTGTGTAACATATGATTTTGATTCTGAGAACGATCAGGCAGTTACTGTCCGCGACCGCGACACCATGGAGCAGGTACGCGTACCGATTGCTGAGTTGAAGGCTTACTTTGAGGATAAGTTCCGTTTCTAGGGAATATGTAAAATGAAAGAAAACAGCATCTGGGAAACCGTTAAAAGCGGTATTTCCGGGTGCTTTTTTCATATGCCTTTTCCAAGCGGCGCGTAGAAAAGTTTAGAATGATTTTATAAACGCCCCGCCATAAGTATGGTATACTTAAACTATATGTAAATTGCCTGTCTGCGTGCTGCGCCGAGGGCAGTGGAAGGAGGATGAAAAGGTGAAGATAAGGACACGGCTTGCGGTAGCATTTATTATCATAACCGTTTTTCCGATGCTTATGATCTACCTTTCTGTGATCGCCCTCAGCGATTATCAGGAAAAGTCCTTTAAAGAAGCATATGGTCTTACAGAGCAGATTGAACTGTTAAACGGCAATTCCCTTCAGGTATTTAACCGTTTGACCAGACAGTCGCAGAAAGATATCCGAAAGGTGTTGGATGAAAACCCGGATAATTACAAGGATCCGGCATATCTGGATAAAGTGAATGCAAAATTAAATGAACAGTATGCCTATCTGATTGTCCGCCGTGAGGATACGATCATTTATTACGGGGCGAACGGAGAACCGCAGGATGCGTCTCTCTGCGCTCAGCTTCCGGATTTTGATGTGATGAAGGGACGCATGGAAGGTGGGATCTATCTGGACGGCGAGAGTCAGCATCTGATCAAGCAGATGGATTTTCAGTTTTCGGACGGTGCCGAGGGAAGTGTGTTTATTGTTTCCAATGTAGACGATCTGCTTCCTGAAGTAAAGTCCATGTTTCGGGAAATGTTGTTTTTGGGCGTGGCGATTCTGGTGGTAGCGGGGTTTGCCCTTACGGTCTGGGTATACCATTCGATTTTAAGTCCATTAAACAAGCTTCAGGAGGCTACCAAGCAGATCCGGGACGGCAATCTGGAGTTTACCCTGGATGTAGATGCAGATGATGAGATAGGCCAGCTTTGCCAGGATTTTGAAGAAATGCGGATCCGTTTAAAGGAAAATGCAGAGGAAAAGCTTCAGTATGATAAGGAAAGCAAGGAGCTGATCAGTAATATTTCCCATGATCTTAAGACTCCCATTACAGCCATTAAGGGGTATGTAGAAGGGATTCTGGACGGGGTTGCTTCCTCACCTGAGAAGCTGGACAGATATATCCGCACGATTTATAATAAAGCCAATGATATGGACCGACTGATCGATGAGCTGACCTTTTACTCCAAGATTGACACAAATAAGATTCCTTATACCTTTGCAAAGATCAATGTATCCCAGTATTTTAAGGACTGTCTGGAAGAGATGGGTCTGGATATGGAAGCAAGGGGCATTGAGCTGGGATATTTCAATTATGCGGATGAGGATGTGATGGTCATTGCAGATGCAGAGCAGATGAAGCGTGTGATCAATAACATTATCAGCAATTCCGTCAAATATCTGGACAAGAAAAAAGGGATCATCAATATTAGGATCAAGGATGTGGGAGACTTTATCCAGATTGAGATTGAGGACAATGGAAAAGGCATTGCGGCAAAGGATCTTCCCAACATATTTGACCGTTTTTACCGTACAGATTCCTCACGAAACTCTTCTCAGGGCGGCAGCGGGATCGGACTGTCCATTGTACGCAAGATCATTGAGGATCACGGAGGACGCATCTGGGCCACCAGCAAGGAAGGCATCGGAACGGAGATCCATTTTGTATTAAGAAAATATCAGGAGGTTATGCAGGAATGAGCAAAATACTGATTGTAGAGGATGAAGAAAGCATCGCAGAGCTGGAAAAGGATTATCTGGAGCTGTCCGGCTTTGAGGTTGAGATCGAAAATAACGGAACCGATGGTCTGGACCGTGCTTTAAAGGAAGACTACGATCTCCTGATCCTGGATCTGATGCTTCCGGGAACGGACGGATTTGAGATCTGCCGCAGGGTAAGGGAGATTAAAAATACCCCTATTATTATGGTTTCTGCCAAAAAGGAGGACATTGACAAAATCCGCGGTCTGGGCCTTGGAGCAGATGATTATATTACAAAGCCGTTCAGTCCCAGCGAGATGGTTGCCAGAGTGAAAGCCCACATGGCCCGCTATGAGCGTCTGATCGGAAGCGGCCAGCCCGCCAATGAGATTATTGAAATCCGCGGTTTAAAGATCGACAAAACAGCCCGCAGAGTATGGGTGGCAGGAGAGGAAAAGACCTTTACAACCAAGGAATTTGATCTGTTAACCTTTTTAGCCCAGAATCCCAACCATGTATTTACAAAGGAGGAACTGTTCAGCAAAATCTGGGATATGGAATCCATCGGCGATATTGCCACCGTTACAGTGCATATTAAGAAGATCCGGGAAAAAATTGAATTTAATACAGCCAAGCCTCAGTACATTGAGACCATCTGGGGAGTTGGGTATCGGTTTAAGGTATAGGGAAAATCCTCCGCTTGTGCGGGGGATTTTTCATATGCAGAAAGGAATGGCACATTTTTTTGTTAATAGTTACTATAAAATATTTGTTCGCATATACGAACAATAAATGAATATACGAAAATGACAGAAAATGAAAACGCTTACAGTAAATTTTGCTGTAAAATAACCAAATTTTTTCAAAATTTTGTCGGTAAAGGACTTTACTCCCCCAATCTTTGTGATATAATAAACGAGGTGGACGGATAAGGAGAACCATTGATTCCGTCTGATAGGCGGGCACAGGAAATTTCCCGGTATGTCCGGTTAAAGAGCGGCAGAGTCCTGAGGGAATCTGCCAGAATGAGGAGGAAGAAACTTATGGCTACAAAGTGGGTTTATTTATTCAGCGAAGGCAATGCGACCATGAGAAACCTGTTAGGTGGTAAGGGCGCTAACCTTGCGGAGATGACAAATCTGGGATTACCTGTACCACAGGGATTTACGATTACAACAGAGGCCTGCACCCAGTATTATGAAGATGGCAGAAAGATCAATGACGAGATCATGGGCCAGATCATGGAGCATATTGGAAAGATGGAGGAGATCACCGGCAAGAAGTTCGGCGATAAGGAGAATCCTCTGTTGGTTTCCGTTCGTTCCGGTGCAAGAGCTTCCATGCCGGGTATGATGGATACCATCTTAAACCTGGGTCTGAATGAGGAAGTAGTAGAGGTTCTGGCTGCAAAGTCCGGTAATCCGCGCTGGGCATGGGACTGCTACAGAAGATTCATCCAGATGTTTTCCGACGTTGTTATGGAAGTTGGAAAGAAGTATTTTGAAGAGTTGATCGATAAGATGAAGGCTGAGAAGGGAGTAACCCAGGACGTGGAGCTGACCGCTGAGGATCTTCACGAGCTGGCAAATCAGTTCAAGGCTGAATATAAAGAAAAGATCGGAAAGGATTTCCCAACCGATCCTAAGGAGCAGCTGATGGAGGCCATCAAGGCTGTATTCCGTTCCTGGGATAACCCAAGAGCAAACGTATACCGCCGCGATAATGATATCCCTTATTCCTGGGGTACTGCTGTAAACGTACAGATGATGGCATTCGGAAACATGGGCGAGACTTCTGGTACAGGCGTTGCATTTACCCGTGACCCAGCTACCGGCGAGAAGCACCTGATGGGCGAGTTCTTAATGAATGCTCAGGGTGAGGACGTAGTTGCAGGTGTCCGTACCCCTCAGAAGATTGACCAGTTAAAGGAAGTTATGCCGGAGGTTTATGAGCAGTTCGTAGGCATCTGCCATACTCTGGAGGATCATTACAGAGATATGCAGGATATGGAGTTCACCATTGAGGATAAGAAGCTTTATATGCTGCAGACCAGAAACGGAAAGAGAACAGCTAAGGCTGCTTTAAAGATTGCCTGTGATCTGGTAGATGAGGGCATGATCGATGAGAAGAAGGCAGTTCAGATGATCGATCCCCGTAATCTGGATACCCTGCTTCACCCACAGTTTGATGCAGAGGCATTAAAGAAGGCTGAGCCGGTTGCAAAGGCTCTGGCTGCATCCCCAGGCGCTGCCTGCGGCAAGATTGTATTTACTGCTGAGGATGCAAAAGAGTGGAAGGAAAGAGGCGAAAAGGTCGTATTAGTACGTCTTGAGACATCTCCTGAAGATATCGAAGGAATGAAGGCTTCTCAGGGTATCCTGACAGTCCGCGGCGGTATGACCAGCCACGCAGCTGTAGTTGCCCGCGGTATGGGTACCTGCTGTGTATCCGGCTGTTCCGAGATTATCATGGACGAGGCAAACAAGAAGTTCGTTCTGGCCGGAAAAGAGTACCATGAGGGCGACTGGCTGTCTATCGACGGTTCTACCGGTAAGATCTATGACGGCATTATTCCTACGGTAGATGCTACCATCGCAGGCGAGTTCGGCCGCATCATGGCATGGGCTGACAAATATAGAAGACTGAGAGTCCGCACCAATGCAGATACTCCAAGAGACGCTGCAAAGGCAAGAGAACTGGGCGCAGAGGGTATCGGCCTTTGCCGTACGGAGCATATGTTCTTCGAGGGCAACCGTATCGACGCATTCCGCGAGATGATCTGCTCCGAGACAGTAGAAGAGAGAGAAGCAGCCTTAGAGAAGATCCTTCCTGAGCAGCAGGGAGACTTTGAGAAGCTTTACGAGGCTTTAGAGGGCAATCCTGTTACCATCCGTTTCCTGGATCCGCCTCTGCATGAGTTTGTTCCTACCGAGGAAGAGGATATCAAGAAGCTGGCAGAAGCACAGGGCAAGAGCGTTGAGACCATCAAGGCAATCTGTGATTCTCTCCATGAGTTCAACCCGATGATGGGACATCGCGGCTGTCGTCTGGCTGTTACCTATCCTGAAATCGCAAAGATGCAGACAAAGGCTGTCATCCGTGCAGCAATCAACGTAAAGAAGGCTCACGCTGACTGGAACGTTTGCCCGGAGATCATGATCCCTCTGATCTGCGATATCAAAGAGTTAAAGTTTGTTAAGAAGGTAGTTGTTGAGACAGCTGATGCTGAGATCGCAGCATCCGACATTGACTTAAAGTATGAAGTAGGTACCATGATCGAGATCCCAAGAGCAGCTCTGACAGCTGACGAGATCGCAAAGGAAGCTGAGTTCTTCTGCTTTGGTACCAATGACCTGACACAGATGACCTACGGCTTCTCCCGTGATGATGCAGGCAAGTTCTTAAATGCTTACTATGATACAAAGATCTTTGAGAACGACCCATTCGCAAGACTGGATCAGACCGGCGTAGGAAAACTGATGGAAATGGCGATCAAGTTAGGCAAGAGCACCCGTCCTGATATGCATGTAGGTATCTGCGGCGAGCATGGCGGCGATCCTACTTCTGTAGAATTCTGCCACAAGATTGGTCTGGATTATGTATCCTGCTCACCATTCCGCGTTCCAATCGCAAGACTGGCAGCAGCTCAGGCAGCGATTGCCAATGCAGGAAAGTAGAAGAGCGTAAATATTTTTACTTCACAACGCTGATTGTTACAAGGGATGATGTGAATGAGTACATGAAATATCATGCTGAGTACACGAAAGCGAACCGATTTAAAGATATTGTTTGCAAAATCTATATATAACTCGAAAGGGAAGCGCAATGCTTCCCTTTCTTATATCTCTCGATTAGGACTAAATCCTTAAAGCTATGGCTTAAAAAGGACTTAGTCCTTTTTTATATGCAAAATAAAAATTTTTTAAAGGAGGTTCACTATGAACAACACAGCGTTAGGAGCAGAAAACAATAAGAAACAGACAATCAATTTTATCAGCGAAGCACATGAAAAATTCTACTATGAAAAATTAAAAGAGGTACGCTATCAGGATGTGTACCACAAGGCACTTTGCTATTGTCTTGGTATCAGTGATGATACGAGAAGAAATATCAATAGCATCTATGATTTTAAAACAGGATGTGTAAAAACAGAGTGTCTGCATGAAGGCTGGCAGACCAGTGGCAGTATGAAGGTGGTGCGAATGGCATTTAATCTGTATTGCAACGGCACACCGAGTGTAGATGATTACACAAAAACAGAGGAACAGGTAAACGAGTGCAGGCAGTATACAGTGGAGGACTTGTTCTGCTGTGCCTATGCACCTTTCTTTTGGCAGGCGATACAGATCCGCTATCCGGAGTATGCGACTTATAACCGGGAACTGTATGCCTTATTTGGAGGAGCAGACTAATGTTAAAAGTCAGACTGATGGGAACAAAGAATGACATTGTATGGTTTCAGAAAATTTTACAGCGTCATCCCAAAATTGAGGTATTGGAAATATCAGAGCTTTATAGCAACAAAGGAACAAACAAATATTACAGAGCTTATGCGGAAGTACAGAAAAGCAATGTGAAAAATCAATAGTAGAGAATAAGGAGAATTTTATCATGTGTAAAGTTATAGCAATCGCAAATCAGAAGGGTGGAGTTGGAAAGACCACCACAACAAGCAATTTAGGAATCGGACTGGCAAAACAGGGAAAGAGAGTTTTGCTGATAGATGCAGATGCACAGGGTAGCCTTACGGCAAGTCTTGGTATTCAGGAGCCGGATAGACTGGAAATTACACTTGCAACCATTATGGCATCCATTATCAATGATGAGGAAATAAAACCGGAGTACGGCATTTTAAGACATGAGGAAGGTGTGGATTTCATGCCGGGAAATATTGAGCTTTCCGGTTTGGAAACCTCGCTTGTGAATGTTATGAGCAGGGAGACGGTGCTTCGTACCTACATAGAACAGCAGAAAGACCGCTATGATTACATTCTAATTGACTGTATGCCATCACTCGGCATGATTACGATAAATGCTTTTACCAGTGCGGACAGTATCTTGATTCCGGTACAGGCAGCGTATCTGCCGGTAAAAGGTCTGGAACAGCTGATTAAAACTATTGGAAAAGTAAAGAGACAGATCAATCCGAAACTGGAGATTGAGGGAATTTTGCTTACAATGGTTGATAATCGTACCAATTATGCCAGAGACATCAGCAATCTGCTGATTGAAAATTATGGAAGTAGAGTGCGGATATTTGAAAACAGTATTCCAATGTCGGTAAGAGCTGCGGAGATTTCTGCGGAAGGTGTGAGCATTTATAAGCACGATCCGAATGGCAAGGTAGCAAGTGCCTACCAATCACTGACGGAGGAGGTGCTTGGCAATGAGTAAGACAGGAAGTGCCGCAAAGGTAAAGTTGAACAGTTTTGATGATTTATTTGGAACGGAGCAGCCACAGACAGGAACAGAGCAGGTACAGGAAATCGCATTGTCAGAACTGCATGAGTTCAAAGGACACCCGTTTAAGGTACTGGATGATGAAAAGATGCAGGAAACGGTAGAAAGCGTCAGGGAGCATGGAGTGTTGATGCCAGGCATTGCCAGACCAATGAAAGATGGCGGTTATGAGATTATTGCCGGACATCGCAGGAGACACGCCTGTGAGCTTGTCGGACTTACTACAATGCCGATGTTCATCCGTGATTATACGGATGACGAAGCTACGATTATCATGGTAGATTCCAATATTCAGCGGGAGGATATTCTTCCGAGTGAGAAAGCAAAGGCATACAGAATGAAATACGATGCAATGAAGCATCAGGGAAGTAAGGAAGGCGGACTTACGCTTGGAGAACTGGGAGAAGCGGCAGGAGAGAGTGCAAAGACGGTTCAGAGATATATATGGATTTCACGCCTGTCGGATTCGCTACTCGATATGGTGGATGCAAAGAAAATCGGTATCATGCAGGCGGTTGACTTATCATTTTTATCAGAGGATGCACAGCAATGGGTTTTGGTTGCAATACAGGAAACAAATGTTGTTATCACAACTCAGCAGAGTGCCATGCTCAAGGAAAGTGACAAAAAAGGGGAACTTACCTTTCCGATGGTTCGCATGATGTTGGAAAAAGAGAAAACCGTGGAGCGAAAGGTTGTCATAAAAACAGAGCGCATTAACAATTATTTTCCTGCGACATACAGCAGGGAGCAAATAGAGAATATTATTTATCAGTTATTGGAGAATTGGAAGAGCACACAGTAGAAAGGAGGAGCCGGGAATGAGTGAAATATTACAACTGGATTATTATTATGGAATAGAAGCAGAACAGTTCTCATTCTATCGTGTTCCCCGCCTGCTGATCAAGGATGAAAGATTTAAGAAATTATCCAGTGATGCAAAACTTTTATACGGTCTGATGCTTGATCGTATGTCCTTATCTATAAAAAATGAGTGGTTTGATGAGGACAATCGGGCATATATCATATACACCATAGACAGTATTATGGAAGATTTGGGGTGTGGAAAGGAAAAGGCGGTTAAGGTTCTTGCAGAGCTGGATTCTGTTAAGGGAATTGGGCTGGTAGAGAAAGTGCGTAGAGGATTGGGCAAACCGGACATCATATATGTGAAGAACTTTGCTTCACTGGCAGAAAATGTAGATGAAAAAAAGTCTAGAAACACTGATAAAATCACAGAAGTCGGAAAATCAGACTTCAAGAAGTCGGAAAATCGAACTCCAAGAAGTCCGGAAATCGAACTTCAAGAAGTCGGAAAATCGAACTTCAAGAAGTCGGAAAAACAGACCTCTGGAAGTCCGGAAATCGAACCTCAAGAAGTCGGAGAATCGAACCCTAATTATACTAACTATAATCAGACTGATTTAAACTATACTGAGGAGAGTTATATCAATCCTATCATTCAATCTGATTCAAGGAAAAAGGATACGATGGATGTGATGGATGATGTCCAGACATACATAGAGCTAATCAAAGAAAATATCAGTTACGATCACCATATGCAGTATGATGGTTATGGAAAGAGAGAGCTTTACGATGAACTGTTCCAGGTAATCTGTGAGGTAGTCTGCGTGAAGCATCCAACAATCAGGGTAGCAGGAGAAGAATATCCGTATGAGCTTGTGAAATCAAGGTTTTTGAAACTGGAAAGCAGCCATTTGGAATATGTGATTGGCTGTATGCAAAATACCACCACTAAAATCACAAATATCAAGGCATATATGGTTACGGCACTTTATAATGCACCCACTACGATAAATCATTTTTATCAACAGGAAGTGCAGCATGATATGTATGGGGGAGGCTGGCATGAAAAGGGTATTGTTTAAGGTGATACTGCCATTGCTTGTGATTGCAGCGTGGATGAATATGTGTTATTGGATTTGCATAAGGGCAGATGGCTTTGATTTTTTCCTTTACTGGATTATGATTGGATGCCCCTATGGTATCCGAAAAATGTGTATGTTTATTGTGCCGAAGAACTTTGGTATTGCTGGGAATATAGGAATTCTGGCATTAAATTGTGTCATTGGAGGTGTGATAGGCGGAGGAATTATTATTATTAAGATTACAAGTATATTTATCGAAATACTAAATTTTGTAAGATGTAAAAAATAGCCCGTTTATGCTATAATTGGTCTTATCTTAAAAGACTGGGAGAATATTTCATGAGTAATAATAGTTTTGATATAAGTGGTGATCTGGTTAGAATACACACTGCAGATGGTATGTTTCATGCGGTTGCATCTATACGGGATGATTATCGTGATGAATTGATGTCTGTCACATGGGGAAAGAACGGAAAATACTTTTACAATGCAAAATTGGGATACTTGCATAGATATATTATGGAAAAGTGGTATACAAAGGAAATTCTTGATACTATGACAGCAGATAATTTTGTTGTTGACCACATGGATGGAGATGGTTTTAACTGTAATATAAATAATCTATGTTTTCTCTCAAGAAATGAGAATGTAGCCAAAGGAAACACATTAGATATAGAGTGTAAGAATACAGAGCATATTGCATTAAAAATGTTTAAGGATTTTCAAACGGAATTGATACAGATTACCATTTTCTTTAATTACCCTGCAAAGTTAATATTGGAGGGACTTGAAAGAGATGCAGTGGTGGAACTGGCATTTTTATTATATGATGCTGATTACAGAATTGTTATAAATGATGCTCGTTCAATTATGTTAGATTATCGGAACAATTATGAATTTATTCCTAATAAACTTAGATTTATTGATTATCAAATAGAGGGAAGTTATGGTGTGGCACCAGGTATAAAATGGTTTGAAGAATATATTTCTGGGAAACATGGACATGGGGTTGCATTACTAAATCGGGTGGCACCAATTAAAAATTGGACGAAAGAGAAGAAAAGGGAATATATAAGTATTAGGTAAAAATAGCAATAGGGCAGTTATGAGTCGAGAGATTTGTAACTGCCTTTTTATAACTTCTGGTCACAACGTCCAGAAGTGGAAAGGAAATAAAATGGAATCAATGCGTGATACGAAACGGATTATGGAGCGGGAGATTAAGAAAGGCAGTACACCGCTTCAATTTGAAAGGATTGAACTGGACGCAACCTGTTATCAGGAGATCGCATCAAAAGAGAAATTGACAGAGGTATTGAAGTATCTCCATAGAGTGGGGGAATATAAGGCATTGGCGGGCAAGACCATAATCAATAATGTCTATACGTTTATGAGAGGAAAAACACCGGATTTTACAAGGGCAAGAAGTGTTTTTGACAGGGAGAAAATCTATCATCAGATGCTGCGGCAGGAGAAAAAGTTACAGCCGACTTATCAGGGAGACTGCTATGTCGAGACGGCAAGGTGTTACTTTTCTTTGCCGGAGGAAGAATGGAATACACACAAGATGACGTATCAGAAGAATGAAGCGTTTGGATTTATTATGTCAAACAAGTATATTTTGGGGTTATATAAGTATTGCAGGGAAGCTAGGCGGGATTTTGCTGTATGTTCAGCCAAAGTACCGGACAAAGGGAATGAGGTGGTTAATCGGCTTATGGATATGGAGGATGTAGAGGTATTGGCACATTGTCTGTTATTGGATGATGTGGTGCTGCGGGACGGAGAGATTGAAGCTAAGCTCTATACAATTTTTATAGGATAGTGAAAAAGTAACAGCGTTAAGGCAGGTATGAGATCGAAAGATTTTGTAGCTGCCTTTTTTTATTGCAACAACTTCTGGTCACAACGTCCAGAAGTGGAAAGGAACAAAAATGAGTAAAAAAAATGGAAAGAAGTTATTGATTGCGGTTGCAGTAGGGGCAGTTGTGGTAAAGGCAGTGAGGGATGTCATAAAGGCAAAAAAGCAGGAAGAAGAACTCAGGTCTGCATTGGATGATTTTTATGAGGAAGAACTGAACTGGTGGGACAGGGAGTTTGAGGAAGGAGAGGAATTGTAAATATGGGAATGAAAATACAGCTCCACAGGCTGTTGGTTCCACCCTGAATCCAATCGGTGCAGATAAGGAAGGAGGTACACCGTGCAGGAGGAAACAACACAGAAAACGATTGCTCTTGCAATCAAGACTTCCAAGCTGACCGCAAGCGTTTTACAGAAGGCAATGAAGATGTATCTGGAGCATCAGAAGCATAAGGAGCCTTCGCATGGGAAAATTCCGGTAAAAAAGCTGGTCGGTCAGGGAGAGGGTGCAAAGTCCATTGAGGTTACGGATAGCAATATAAAATCCTTTGAGCGTGTCGCAAGGAAATACAATGTCGATTTCGCAGTAAAAAGGGATAAGACCACGGAACCACCCAGGTATCTTGTATTTTTCAAGGGCAAAGATGCCGATGTGATTGCACAGGCATTCAAGGAATTTGTAAAAGTTAATGAGAAAAAACAGCAGCGTCCGTCACTCAGACAGAAACTGAAAGGACTTCAGAAGATTGTTGCACAGAATAAAAATAAGGAGCGCAGCAGAGAGAAAAATAAGGACAGGGGACAGAGCTTATAAGCAAGGTCATTGACGGGATTGTGAAAGATTTGCAGTCAATTCCGAAAAATCTCAAAGAAAAAACAAAAGGGGTAAATAAAAAGCAGCTTGCCCTGAAATGCGCTCCCTATGTGATCTTCGGGTATGTTCTGAATAAGGTTTCATGGCTGTATGGACAGCAGGCAGGTGATAACACCTTACAGAAGGTGTTGGACACGATCAATGGGATGGGAGGTGCGTTTGTAAACCCGTTTCCCAGTTTTATGCCAAGGGATTTACTGGTTGGCGTGGGATGCGGGATAGGATTTCGTATGGTAGTATATTATAAAGCGAAAAATGCAAAGAAATTCCGGCAGGGAGTAGAATACGGTTCGGCAAGGTGGGGAACTGCCAAAGACATAGAGCCTTATGTCGATCCGGTATTTGAAAACAACGTGCTTTTAACGGCAACGGAGCGTCTTATGATGTCCGGCAGACCAAAGCAGCCGAAGTATGCGAGAAATAAAAACATACTTGTAATCGGTGGTTCCGGTTCCGGAAAGACCAGATTTTTTGTAAAGCCGAACCTCATGCAGATGCACAGTTCCTACGTTGTGACTGATCCCAAAGGCACAGTCCTCGTGGAATGTGGCAAAATGTTGTCCAAGAATGATTACCGGATCAAGGTGCTGAATACCATTAACTTTGCAAAATCAATGCATTATAATCCTTTCGCTTACATCCGGAGCGAAAAGGACATTCTGAAACTCGTAAACACAATCATTGTAAATACCAAAGGGGAAGGACAGCAAGCCTCTGAGGATTTCTGGGTGAAAGCCGAAAAGCTCTATTACACGGCACTGATCGCATATATCTGGTACGAAGCACCGGAGGAAGAACAGAATTTTTCCATGCTGATTGATCTGGTGGATGCCAGCGAAGCTAGGGAGGATGATGAAAATTTCAAAAATGCGGTTGACCTGCTGTTTGAGGAGCTGGAGCAGAAGAACCCAAACCATTTTGCGGTAAGGCAGTATAAGAAGTATAAACTTGCCGCAGGAAAGACAGCAAAATCTATTCTGATTAGCTGTGGTGCAAGGTTGGCACCATTTGACATCAAGGAGCTGCGTGACCTGACTGCTTATGATGAACTGGAGCTTGATACATTGGGGGAGAAAAAGACAGCACTGTTTGTCATTATCTCCGATACCGATGCGACATTCAATTTCATTGTAAGTATCATGTATTCGCAGTTATTCAATCTGCTTTGTGACAAGGCAGATGATGTATATAACGGAAGACTGCCGATTCACGTCCGGTGCTTACTGGACGAGTTTGCAAACATCGGGCAGATTCCACAGTTTGAGAAGCTGATTGCTACCATTCGTAGCCGGGAAATATCAGCTTCTATTATTTTGCAGTCAAAGTCACAGCTCAAGGCTCTGTACCGGGACAACGCTTCCACGATTGAAGGAAACTGCGACACTACCCTGTTTCTGGGAGGAAAAGAGAAAGATACTCTGAAAGATCTGGCAGAAATCCTTGGAAAAGAAACGATTGACCTTTATAATACCTCGGATACGAGAGGTACGAGCCAGTCCTACGGTCTGAATTATCAAAAGACCGGAAAGGAGTTAATGAGTCAGGACGAGATTGCGGTCATGGATGGCAGCAAGTGTATCATGCAGCTTAGAGGTGTAAGACCATTTTTCTCAGATAAATTTGATATAACGAAGCATAAGCAGTACCCGCTGTTATCCGATTATGACAAAAAGAATGAATTTGACATTGAAAAATACGTGAAGAACCGCAACAGACTTCGTTTTAAGAGGAATGATGTGGTGGATGAGGTATGCGATGTCGGAGAAATCACAGCTTAACTTCTGGTCACAGCGTCCAGAAGTGACTTTACAACTAAATATTGGAACTATTGTTATGGGAGTTTTTCTGAAAAATCACAAATCAGAACAGCTCCCTTTTTTCATTTAATTTTCAAGCAAAAGGAGACGATCAAATGGGCTTTTTTACAACATCAGTAACAGGACTTAAAACAGTAGTAACCGCAATCGGCGCAGGTGTAGGTGTGTGGGGAGTAATCAATCTTCTCGAAGGATATGGAAATGATAATCCAGGTGCAAAATCGCAGGGCATCAAGCAGTTCATGGCTAATTAAAGGGAACAAAAAGAAAGGAAAAGCACAATCCAGACGGTATCAGCGGCAGGCTACAAGAATAAATTGTGATTTCACAAGATTGGTGCTATAATAAGAGAAAAGTTCCTGCCGGGGCAGCCGCCCCGGTGGTATGGATAGAAAGGCAGGAAAACAATATGCACATCAGCTATAAACCACTCTGGCACACATTGTTAGAGCGTGATATGAGAAAAGAGGATTTAAGGCTTGCCGCTGGTATGACAACAAATATGATTGCCAACATGAGCAAAGAGGGAAAGCACATCAGCATGGATACATTAGCCCGTATCTGCGAAACGCTGAATTGTGAGATTACCGATGTGATTGAGTTAGTACCAGACGAGCCTGCTTCCACAGGAGGTAAGGAACATGAGCGAATTGAAACCAAGAATAACGGAAAACGGAATTGATTATATCCTTGTCGGAGATTACTACATCCCGGACTTGAAACTGCCGGAGGAACACCGCCCTATCGGAAAGTACGGACGGATGCACCGAGAATATTTAAGGGAAGTCCACCCAGCCAGATTGAATACATTGATACTGACCGGAGAATTGTGGACATATCTTGCAGACCTGAATGAACAGGCACAGGAACGGTTAGACACCATCATGGAGCAGATGAAAGCCGCCGAGGGTGTGACAGAGGAATTGAAGCGAATCCAAGAAATAGAATGGGTACAACGATGTAATAATATCCACAACCGGGCAGAAGAAATTGTTTTGTATGAGATGATTTATTCATAACGGTATGGTAGAATGATTATGACAAATTAGAATTTTAGGAGATAAATATGATACTTGAAACTGAACGGTTATATCTGCGTGAGATGGAGCAGACTGATTTTGAAGTTTTGTGTAAAATTCTGCAAGATGAGGATACAATGTACGCATATGAGGGAGCATTTAGCAACGATGAAGTCCACGAATGGCTTGACAGGCAAATTGCACGCTATCAAAAATGGGGCTTTGGTTTATGGGCTGTTGTCTTGAAAGAAACCGATGAAATGATTGGGCAATGTGGACTTACTATGCAGCCATGGAAAGAAAACAAGGTGCTTGAAATAGGCTATCTTTTTGAGAGGTCATACTGGCATAATGGATATGCTATTGAGTCGGCAAAAGCGTGTAAAAAATACGCATTTGAAGTATTAGATGCAACGGAAGTGTGTTCAATTATCAGAGATACAAATATAGCATCTCAAAATGTAGCCATAAGAAATGGAATGATAATAAAAGATACATGGATGAAGCATTACAGAGGTATAGATATGCCACATTATCGTTATGTGGTTTATAGATAACTCCCAGTTTATCTGTCCGATAAACTTATCCATGAAAGAGATTCAGCCAGCCGATTCCGGCTGGCTGTTCTGTTACTCATTATGCTCCAACACTGCTTTTATCATGGCAAATGCAAGCTCCTGTTTGCTGGGAGAAGTATCTTTCCAAAGTGCTTCTATCTCCCGGATGGTACTGATTTCGTTTTCTTCCAGTTCGTCTTGTAGAAGATAATCAGGCGAGATTTTCAGAGCCTTACAAATGTCTATGAATACCGACAGGCTGGGCATTTTTACGCCACCCTCAATCTGTCGGAGATAAGTAGCGTTGACATTGCACATTTCCGAAAGACGGTCAGCAGTTAAGCCCCTGTCTTTCCTTACTGCGTTGATACGCTTTCCTAATCCGTTCTTTTCCATAGTCCACACCTATTTATTAGATATTAGCTATCAGTTATCATTTTATACTCTTTAAGACTATAATATGATTGCCGTTTTCAATAGCTTCTGTTAGACTATAAGATATTAGCTTGTAGCTTATCGGAGGGTACGGATATGAAGAATATATGGAGAAAAATGCGGGACTGTTGGCTGGATTTCTGGGAAGATGATGAACTGGACATGG
>NZ_JBBKBT010000012.1:0-97458 GCF_037890305.1 Enterocloster sp. HCN-30185 | reverse complement strand
TAGATGTGACGGATGTACCGCCGGAACCAGAAAGAGCAGCTATGCAGAGCTGTGAGATATCGGTGGAGGACTTGATGCCTGAAGTGGAGCCTCTGCCGGTGGAGAGCGTTGCGACGTCGCAACGGGAAAACTGTCCAGCCCATCAGCTATCGGCCTATGGGACACCCAAGCGGGAATATCCGGCAGACAGCCTGATTGCTACAGAAGGATGTGAGGGAGGCCATTATTGTGATTCCTGCTCTATGGAGTGTGGGATCCGGCAAAAAGACCGGTGGTGTGTAGAGGCACCCTGCGGGAATCCGTTTCCGTGCGAGATTAGAGATCTGGATGGAATCCGTGAACTTGTAGGAGATACTTGTGAGTTCGTGAACCACGATCTGGTTTATCACCGGGCCGGAGACGGGGAGCCAAGCCCATGCTGTAAGCACTGCAAGGATCCTTGCGAATATATTTGCGGTCGGGCTATGAGGGCGCTGGATCAGGGGCCGGAACGGCTTGCTGCGAAAATGCAGCAGAATGAGGAAATCTGCTGCGAAAACAGCAGCGGGGAAGAACCGGGGGAAGATACTGAGCCTACAGACATGGAGCTGCTTAGGGAGATGCTGGAAAAAGAAAAGGCACTCCTGGATGAGATGATAAAGGTCGATGCAGTGAAAGGATTCCCGAAAAAGTTGCTCCGGAAGAAGAAAATACTGGTGGCAGCCCTTGCAGGAATGCTGTGTGATCTGGATATGCCAGAGCCGGAGGAACCGGAACAGCCGGAGCTTCCGATTATGAAAAACAACGATCAGCGCAAGGCATGGCTGAGAGATTATAAATCATGGGGCCTGTGGTATACAGATGAGCATATCGGGGCCCGGTATTACAAGTATGATTTTGAGAATGGGGCAAGGCTGATTGTGGAAGTATACACCCAGCATAATGAGTTTACTGGGCAGGATTATGAATCCTCATACTTACACTTGGTTGGAGGGCCGGAGCCGGAGAAGCATCCGACTGGGGCTTACGGAAGATGGCAGCGACATGAGACATACAGCCGGTATCCAGACAGTGAGACAGAACTGGTGGAGTTTTTGAAGGCATTGCAGAAAGGAAAATAGATATGGCTAAGATATGGATGCAGGGCAAAGAAAGATTTATGTGCCGGGTATGTGAGAATGAGAGGATTGAGCCGGGGCAGAAATACTGCCAGATATGCGGCGAGGCACTTGAGTGGGAGGAGGAAGGCGAGAATGAAGAGATTAACACAGAAAGATGAGCAGGGAAATTGGTGCTTGAAGGGTGTGTCATGGGAACAGCTGCATGAAGGACAGGTAATCACCAAGTCTTTACGGGAGCGGCTGTATGGAGCTCTCTGGAAGCTGATGGAGTACGAGGATACCGGGCTGACACCGGAAGAAATCGAACGGCTTAAGGAGCAGCACCGCTGGATTCCCGTGGAAGAGAGGCTGCCGGTGCAGGGAGAACCAGTTTGGGCGACTATAAAACACTCTGAATGGATCAACGATTATGACACTGATTGGCTTCCGGAAGAAGAGAAGAAATATCATCCAGAAAGCTACGGTGTGTATAAGGCGGAATATATAGGCGGAGGGATCTGGCAGTATTCGGATGATTATAACGAATGGATATACTGTGATGCAGTGGAGAAAGAGGAAAGGAATTTGGCAAATGTGTATGACACAGTGACCGCCTGGATGCCACTGCCGGAGCCGTACCAACCAGAGGAGTGACTTATGGAATATGGATATTACAACATGGACTGCATGGAGGGCATGAAACAATTCCCAGACAAATATTTTGACATTGCTATCACTGATCCTCCTTACTTTTCCGGCCCAGAACGCAGAGGGTATTATGGTCGGAAAGTAAGTCCGATAGGCGTACAGAGGTGCTACGAACCCTCAGAAAACTGGGAAGTACCAGGAGAAGATTACTTCCGTGAACTGGAACGTGTTTCCAAACATCAGATCATATGGGGCTGTAATTATTTTGACTGGAATTTTCCAACGGGAAGGATCGTATGGGACAAGTGCAATGGCTCCAACAGTTTCTCGGATTGTGAGATAGCCTCCTGCAGTCTGCATGATTCTGTCCGCCTGTTCCGGTATATGTGGAATGGGATGATGCAGGGAAAGAGCATCGAAGAGGGCTGGATCCAGCAGGGAAATAAGAAGCTTAACGAGAAACGGATCCACCCAACCCAGAAGCCAGTTAATCTCTACCGCTGGCTGGTCCAGAAATATGTACAGCCGGGATGGAAGGTACTGGATACCCATGTAGGGAGTGCCAGCAGCCTAATCGCATATGAGGAAGCAGGGATTCCGTATGTTGGATTTGAGATTGATCCTAAGCGGTATGAGCTGTCGAAACAGAGGCTTGAAGAGCATAGGGTACAGCTGGCATTACATGATTTTGGGATAATTTAAGGCTCAGTTGTAGTAAACAGTTGTGGTATTAAACAAGTAGTTGTTGTATCGAGTTAAATTGAGTTTTGAGAAAGGAGACCGGAGCGGTGGCCACCGTAATGGGATATCCCGGCTCTTTCTGGAAAAATGAAATACACAAAAAAAGTAAAATGTGAGATATACAGAGACAATATGCAGAATTACAAAAAATATGCAATCCCTCCAGCGCAGCTGATTATTGCGGATGTACCGTATAACGTAGGAAATAACTTTTATGGATCGAATCCAATGTGGTACAAAGGAGGGGATAACAGGAACGGGGAAAGCAAACTGGCGGGTAAGGCGGCATTTAACTCGGACTTCAATTTCAATCTTTTTGAGTATTTCCACTTTTGCTCAAAGATGTTAAAAAAAGATGATGTGAAACCGGTGCAGCGTGGCCGCAGCAGTGATAGCCCGTGCATGATCGTATTTTGCAGTTTTGAACAGATCCAGACATTGATTAAGGCAGCAGAAAAACATGGTTTTGTAAATTACATACCATTGGTTTTCTGTAAGAATTACAGCCCGCAGGTGTTAAAAGCAAATATGCGGATCGTAGGAGCGACAGAATATGCCCTTGTGCTGTACCGAGACCGACTGCCAAAATTCAGAAACGGCGTGAGGACGGACGAGAACGGAAAGACGATTCCTGGAACAGGGCATATGGTGTTTAACTGGTTCCGCTGGGAGAGGGATGGGAAAGACATTCCGAAAATCCACCCGGCACAAAAGCCGGTAAAGGTGTTGAAAAATCTGATAGAAGTCTTTACAGATCCGGGAGATGTTGTGATTGACCCCTGCGCAGGAAGTGGAAGTACATTACGCGCGGCGTATGAGTTAGGGCGAAGTGCATATGGTTTTGAGATTGACCGTACTTTTTATCGAAGGGCAAAGACTGAAATGCTGGCCTGGGAGCCAGCTGATCAGATCAGTATGTTTGATACGATAAATTAAGGTTTAGGAGATCAGCTATGAATTTTATCAAAAAGTTGTTTTGCAAGCATAAAAACAGTGAAGTTATTTGTTGGCATTGGACACATGGGCCAAATGGTAATGATATCAGATATTTAGAAATCCAGAGGAAATGTTCAGACTGTGGGAGATTTTTCTTTTCGTACATAGAAAATCGGAATGATTGTGAAAAATTTGTTTCAAAATATCCAGATAAACAGTGGTCAAATAAATGCAAACCAGTTTTGTAAAACTGACATTTAGAGGAGAAAACATAATGTACAAGAATCATGAAGGATATCCAGATCCGGCCGCAGGAGCTGCGATCCGGGAAGCGGACAGGCCGCCAGAAGATTACCGCAAGGCCGTCCGCATGATGCTCTTTACCGCTAAGTGTATGGGCTACCATGTGGAGGACACGATCAGGTTAAGAGACGAAAAGACAGGGAGGGTATGGCCGTGAATGTACTTAAGGGCGTAGTGGTTATCCTGTGGGCCATAACCGGGACGGTCAATCTGATACAGCACAATATTGACCGCTGGGATTACCTGATGGTCTGGGGCTCGCTGATGACAGTGCTTATGATCTGGAGGTGATATTATGCCGGGGCCAATATATTATGACCTGTACGATTGCGGGAAGCTTGTGGGACGGTACAGCGGGATTGAGCTGCAAAAGAGATTCGGCTGGAAGTGCAGGCCTCAGGTCGACAAGTACAGCGACATGGGAATCCTGTACCAGAAGAGGTACCTGATTGTCCGAGTGGATATGGAAACCTGGGCGGCTGAGTGGGATGAGGCCAGACAGAGGATTTTGAGGGCGAGGAGGTGATACCGTTGGAAATGACTGTAAAACGCTTGGAAAGCTACCAGAGACTCATGCAAGAAATCATAATCCTACGGTGTGAACTGAATGAGATGAATACAACAGATGCGGGACTGGGGAGCAGCGTCATAAAAGACTACAGTAAGGGCTTTGAACGCCCTCAGGCAGTAGTTGGCTTTGACGGTGAGCGATATAGGAGAAAGCGCCGCCTTCTGGACAAGAAAGAGGCAGAAGCGGCAGAAATCAAAAACTGGGTTGAGGCAATCGAAGACACGGTTACCAGAAAGGTATTTGAATATTACTATCTGGATGGGCTCCCGTGGAAGGAGATTGCAAAGAGACTGGGGTATCGGGATAATCCGGACTATCCAAGACTGATGATTAGGGATACATATCTGAAAAAAATGGGGATGAAATAAAAATAATTCGTTTTATTCGTTTAGTTCGTTTTATAATAAAATCCGAAGCCAAAGGCATAACGCCGACGGCTTACACTTAAATCGACGGTCGCCAGGGTGTCACAGCCCGGTGGCCGGTTCGTCTGGCTCTGGTTCCATACCAGGGCTGGACGCCCCCTTCTCCGGATCCTTAGCTCAGTCGGTAGAGCAGGTGGCTGTTAACCACCGTGTCCCAGGTTCGATTCCTGGAGGGTCCGTTAGCCTGGTTTAGGGATCTCCACCCAGACGTTCCAGGCGCAGAGAGACATCCTTGAGAGAGGGTGTCTTTTGTTATGTATACATTGACATTAAAGAACATATGTTCTATACTTTAAATATAAAGAGTCTACTTGTGAGATTTGTAATAATAGTGGGGGGATTTTTTGTATATTCTTTCTATGAGGCGTGTGGTATAATGGAAAAAACGTCGAAATGGAGAGATCGATATGGCACAGAAGAAAATATATTTTTATAAAGCGATATTATATGACGAGTATGGGGCGATTGCGTCACAAGAACTATTTAAGAACATAATAATCGAGATACTGAATAGGTATGGGATAGATCAAGAGGAATGTATTTCTATAGATATTACTCCGCATGAAGAAAGTATGCATTTAATTTTTGATGCGTATAACTATAAAAATGAAAAATTGTTTGGTCGGTTTAGCAGACAATTACCTAAGAATTCATTGGTCCACCATGAATATAGAACATATACATCATCAGACGTATTGCCTGGAGTAGATGAAAAAGAGCGGGGGATCGAAAAATATACTTATGGTATGTTAAATTATGTTTCGGGTATTTTTGCATTTGTATCCTCACAAGGTGCAACTAGTGAAAAAGCACTTAAAATTCTCATTGAGAAATACAAACCAGGTTATACTCTTGATTTGATATCAATACCAAACGAGAGAGGAATTGAGAGGATTTATGAGGGAAAAGATCCAGAGATATCTAAAGTAGAAATAGAAGTTCCTTTGCCTGATGCAGCAGTTCTTGAAAGTCTGTTCGGATGGAAAGATGCAGAGTTACTAAAAAGTTTGAGTGAAAATAAGCTCAGGATTTCAACAGTATTAAAATCAGAGCCTCGGAATAATCTTACCGATGAACCAGGGATTGTTCAAAAAGTTATTGATGCTGTAAAAGAAGGTAAGAATGGATATAATAAAGCAAAAATGGTTGCTCGTGCAAAGTCTGTAAAAGCTAGGGAATATAATTTTTTTGATGACAATTTTATGTATCCTATTGATATAGCACCTTATCATATGCAAAACAATGAAAGAATATATTATACAGCTCAGGAATTAGTGGATATATACAGGCAAAATATAACGTTGGCATTTAATGAGAGTAAGGGGATTTTGGATTTATTTAGAAACAATAATTAGCGATGAATAGAAAGAAGTGAGCATATGACTAAAAAAAATATAATTCGAAGTTGCCTGCTTTTTAGTATGTTTTTTTCGGTGATTGCAATTGTAAATGTAAAAAAAAGTTATTTTGTAATTCCAATTCAAGAAAGCATGTTAGATACGCAGTCAAATTTATTTACCATATGTTCAGTTTTTGCTGGGTTTGCTTTTTCTATTTTGGGCTTGATAATGGGAATTTTTTCTGAAAAGATTATAGAAAAATTAAAGGGAACAACTCTTATACAACGGAAATGTGTTTGTATAGTGAAAAGTATTGTATATTTTTGTTTATCAGGTTTTGTTTCTTTAATATTTATGGTGGGTTTTAATGTGTATCTATCAGAAATTATAGGCAAGAAAACATTGGTAAATAATGTATTGTATATCAATGGAATCGGATTTCTGTTGATAGGTATGATATATTTTATAGCGGCTGTAAAAAATTTATTTATAATTATCGAAAAGATTTATGGATTTAATGATAAAGAGTATGAAAATAAAAGGAAAAAATTTACTGAAACGAAAAAGAGACTAGAAGAAAAACGAAAAAAACTCGAGAGGGGCAGTAATTAATTATGGTACTTGCTCTTTCAATGTTAGTAGAGAGGTAGCTTCGGCTATCTCTTTTTCTATACCCAAAAAAACAAACACGAATGAGAGGTGGTGGTGCGTGGCAAGACCGAGAGACCCGAACAGGGATAAAGCTTTTGAGCTATACAAAGAACACGGTGGAAATATTGATTTGGTTGAGATTGCAAGTCAACTGAATCTGTCGCCTGGAACTGTCCGGGGATGGAAGTCAAAGGACGATTGGGAGCGCCGTTTGAATGGAACGCTCCAAAAAAATACGGAACGCTCCAAACGTTCTAAGGGCGGTCAGCCTGGCAACCAGAATGCTGTAGGCAATGTTGGAGGCGCCGCACCTATCGGAAATAAAAATGCAGTTACTACGGGAGAGTTTGAGACTCTCCTTTTTGATTGCCTGGAACCCGAAGAAAAGCAGCTGGCCGCAGCGGTTCCAAATGACAAGGAGCAGCTCCTCTTCCAGGAAATCCAGCTGCTGACTGTCAGGGAGCGCCGGATGCTGAAACGGATTGAGAATCTGCGGCAGGCGGACTTTACTACCGTCAAAAAGAAAAAGGGAACCGAAAAGGACAAATGGACGGACCTGGATGAGGAGCATGCCACCCTGGGCCAGATCCAGAACATAGAAGATGCCTTGACCCGTGTGCAGGCCCGCAAGCAGGCTGCCATTGATTCCCTGCACCGCTTCGGCGTAGATGATGCCCGTCTGGAAATTGAGCTCATGAAACTGGATATGGCAGCGCTGAAACTGGGAGGACAGGAGACGGAAATGGAAGAGGATGGATTCCTGGAGGCACTGAATACAGAGGCGGGAGACTTGTGGGGTGATTCCGATGACGATTAAGGAGCGGATCAGCCAGACAAAACAGAAGATTGAAAAGATGAAAAGTCAGCGGAATATCCTGACAAAGGTTCAGATCTTCAAGTTTCAGCCCTTTTCACGCAAGCAGAAGCAGATCCTGACATGGTGGGTGCCGGACAGTCCGGTAAAGGATTATGACGGCATTATCGCAGACGGAGCTATCCGATCCGGAAAGACTGTAAGCATGTCATTGTCTTATGTAATGTGGGCTATGGAACGGTTTGACGGAGAAAACTTCATCATGGCCGGAAAGACCATCAGCTCTTTTAAGCGTAATGTATTGCAGAATCTGAAGCTTATGCTTACCAGTCGGGGATATAAGTGGATTTACCATATCTCTGGAGATCTTCCCAACATGCTGGAAGTTACCAGGAAAGGTAAGACAAATTATTTTTTCATATTCGGTGGAAAAGACGAAGGATCCCAAGATCTGGTTCAAGGTATTACAGCAGCAGGTGCCTTTTTTGATGAGGTGGCATTGATGCCGGAATCATTTGTGAACCAGGCGACAGGACGTCTTTCGGTGGAAGGCTCTAAGATGTGGTTTAACTGCAATCCGGCGGGGCCTGTGCATTGGTTCAAGGTAAATTGGATTGACAAGCGCAGAGATAAAAAGCTTCTTTATCTGCATTTTACAATGGATGATAACCTGTCTTTGTCTGAGAAGACTAAGGCCAGATACCGCAGTATGTATGCCGGAGTTTTCTACCTGCGGTATATCAAGGGGCTGTGGAAAGCCGCTGAGGGTCTGATTTATACCATGTTTACAGACGATAATCTGTATACGGACGATCAACGTCCTGTGGCGCTGAAAAGCACAGCGGTTCGGAGTATTGCAGTGGACTATGGCACCACGAATCCCTGTGTATTTTTGGATATCTGGGACGATGGACAGATATTGTGGGTTGATCGGGAATATCGTTGGGACAGCCGATCAGAAGAGGCCAGGCGCAGCCCTAACCCACAGAGAACAGATTCCCAGTATGCAGATGATATGGCAGAGTTCATGGGGAACAGGCCAGAGGAACAGTGCGAGATCATTGTGGATCCCTCTGCCGCGTCTTTTATAGCCGAGCTGCAGGGGCGTGGCTATTATGTGAAGCTGGCAGATAACGAGGTAATAGATGGCATTCGGATCGTATCCACTCTTCTGGCTAAGCGTAGCATCAGGATCAACCGTAAATGCAGGGGGCTGACTGGGGAAATGCAGTCTTATGTGTGGGATGATAAGGCGGCAGAACGCGGAGAGGAAAAGCCGGTGAAACAGCAGGACCATGGGCCGGACGCCCTACGGTATTACTGTAAGACAAAACTACCAAAATGGAGGATAGCATCATGAATAAAGAAGAGAAGAACGATATTCCGTATGGATATGAACGGATTACATACTCCCGGTGCGGGGACAGCGAGGCATTGGAGATTCTTCGGCCTGCTTCTGATAATGCGGGGCAGGAATCCAGGATACTGTTTCCAGATATAACGGTGAGCCTTGAAACAAAAAGTGGTTTATCCGCTTCGGAAATAGCGGACAGATTGAAACAGATATTAGCCGAACAGGCTAATGGAGGAAGAAAATGATTTTTGATGTAAGAACGATATCTACGTTGGAAAAGAATAAAGTTTCAGTTCCTTTGGGAGGGATTACAAAAGAGGTACTGATAAAGAATTTTGGGGAAAATGATATATATGTTTCCGCATCTTCTGATGTAGCTCCAGGTGTTAGGGGGACGATCAGAATACCTTCAAATGTGGCACAGCTTATCACAGTTAATGTCCTGGCTATAGGGAAGGGGATGGCTTTTGATACGCTATATGTGTATTCAGCAATAGCAGAGGAAAACAGTGTTGAGATTCAGAGGGTTAAGTGGTGAGTATGAATGAATTGAAGCAAGACATGATTACGGGAATGGGATATATTGGCTTAGATTCAGGCCGATTGTACCGTATGCGCCGAGGCCCTAAGCTGATTGAGGCAGTTGCTTCCGGTACCACAATCATCATCAATGATGCCGCAGAAGGCCGTCCGTTCCGGGGGCTGAGGGTGTTTGGGCGGACGGAGCAGGTGAGGACTACGGGGGCGCAGCTACTGGATTTATCAGACAAAATCGGAAAAACAGAAACAAAAAATGGAGTCACTTATATAATTAATGACGATCAAAGTATAACAGTTTCTGGCAAAACAGGAAATTACACGTCATTTTATATTAAGAATATGGCATTGAAAGCTGGCACATATTTTTTAAAAAATGAATCGCGAGATAAAAAAATTTTTATCCAACTGATAGGTGATACAATTAAAGAAGGTGTTTTTACATTGGATAAAGATGTATCAAACATTGGCGTGTATTTTGTTTTTAATGTTTTTGGAGGAACAGTCAATATTTTTAATGATACAGTTACTACAATGCTCAACGAAGGCTCTACCGCACTGCCATGGGAACCCTATACTGGCGGCAAACCATCCCCCAGTCCAGAGTATCCGCAGGAGATAGTGAGTGCTGGTGAGAGCGGCACAATCAACGTCTCTATTTCCGACAGCGGAAGTCAGAGCCAATCCCTCACCCTCGCCACTCCTAACGGTCTCCCCGGTGTGCCAGTCAGCAAGGACGGCAACTACACGGACGCAGACGGTCAGCAGTGGGTGTGTGATGAGATTGACTTGGAGAGGGGTAAGTATGTGCAGAGGGTAGTGATCGAAAACATAAGCGGTGGCTGGGAATTAAAACCTTCATCAGATATATCAGGAAGGTTTTTGCAGAGCAGATTGACTAATACTTTTCAAACCGCAGCCAAAACAGCGGTCTGCAACATTGCGAGTTTTACCAGTTGGGGGCTACCTGTGAATGATAAGTATGCATTTGCATTAAATACTAAAGTCATTTATTTTTCTCCTCCAAAAGGTGCGGAAATAACAGCAGAAGAACTCGATGCAAAGCTTAATTCACTCTCATTTCCTGTGGTGGTTGTAGGCGAGTTAGCTACCCCCATCGAGCGTGACCTCACCCCAGAAGAGATTGCCGCCTACAAGGCCCTGCGGACATACGATCCGACTACGGTTATCACAAATGATGCAGGAGCCGGGATGGAAGTAACCTATGTGGCTGATAGAAAGGAAAATTGATTATGTCCAAGAGAAGAAACACCCGCCGTACACGGGCAGACACAACGCAGGCATCCACCGCAACAATGGATGCCTTTTCTAATCCTGCGGCCCGGATTGGATTCGGTACCATGGATCTTTTGCAGGCGACAGAATATCCCCTGACCCGTATGACCCAGAATTACCAGCTCCTAACCAGTCTGTACCGGGATAACTGGATTGTTCAGAACATCGTAGCTACAATCCCCAATGATATGATCCGAAAATGGTATGAGATCAGATCGGGTATCGCTCCAGAATATATCGACCAGATGGCCCGCTTAGAACGGACCACCCAGTTACGAAAGAAACTGCTGACAGGCTTGTGCTGGGGGAGGCTGTATGGTGGTGCAGTTGGAGTGATTCTTATCAGGGGACAAAATGATATGTCCCAGCCTCTGGATTTAGACAGCATAATGCCCGGGAGCTTCCTGGGATTGCAGATTCTGGACCGGTGGAGTGGTGTATATCCGGAAAGTGATGTGGTAACAGATCCGTCCGATCCTGATTTTGGACTGCCGGATTATTATATTATCCGGGATGAGACTACAGGCCAGACGGCTGTGCGTGTGCATCACAGCAGGGTGATCCGGTTCATTGGGCGGGAGCTGCCGTGGCTGGAACAGGTGGCTGAACAGTATTGGGGAGAGTCGGAGCTGGAGGCGATTTACAGCGAGGTTGTCAAGCGGGACAATGTATCCGGTAATATTGCAGCGCTGACTTTCCGGGCAAATGTCAACTATCTCGAAGCGGATGGACTGGATCAGCTGCTGGGGACGGCAAATACAGAGATGCAGCGCAGGTTCTGGAACCTGATGCAGGCCCAGGCAATCATGGAAAGCAACTTCGGAACCCGCATCATCAACAAGGGCGACGCCATGCACAATGTCCAGTATACGTTTACCGGCCTTGCTGATGTGTATGACAGAGTGATGATGGATGTGGCAGGTGCAGCCAGAACACCGGTCACGAAGCTCTTCGGGCGCTCGCCTGCTGGGATGAATGCTACTGGCGAATCTGATATGCGTAATTATTATGATTACATAGACGGCCTGCGGGAAACAGATTTCCGGGCTATCATTGAGAGACTACTGCCGATTATGGCATTATCGGCCTGGGGACAGATACCGGATGATTTGGAGATTGATTTTCCACCCATGCAGACCCCAGATGCCAAGGAAACTGCGGAGATTGCAGAACGCAAAACGAATGCAATTCTGGCGGTATACCAAAATGATCTGATCGATTCTGCTACTGCACAGCAGGAACTCCAGACACTGACCGAAGAAACCGGAATGTTTGGAAAAATCACGGACGAAAGCATCGAGGCGGGCAGAGGTCAGACTTACAGCAGTTCCAGAGCGATGCAGGATCCTCTGATGGGCTTAGAGCTTCCACGGGAACCAGCATCAGGCAATGAGGGGGATTTTGAATGACACGGCAGATGAAGATCCTTCTACCAGATCGGGCAGATGTAACGGCTTATATGCGTATGCTGTTTTTGCGGACAGAGCAGGAAATCATAAATGTGATCAACCGTAAGCGGTCGGTGGGCCATGTAGATTATGCTGAGGTAGCTGCTCTGGAACGTGTCCAGAAGATTCTGCAAAGTATGATAGATCAGTCCTGGGCCTATGTCCCGACGATGATAGAAAAGATATTCTACCATTCGGATAAGGATGCTTCGGGTTACTCGAATGCCCGGAAGATGACTGAGACATTCTCAGCGCCCCGGATTGCTATTATACAGCAGTTGACTGATAATCTTCTGGGTGAGCTTACAGAGGCCTCAGAAACAGCTTATGAGAGCGTACGGAAGGTCTACACGATTGCGAGACTGGAGGCTGATCCCTTCCGGGAAACAGCACTTAAAAAGGTATTGCGCAAGGAGGCAGCAGGAACTCCATGGATCAACAGCAGTCAGGCCATGGTACAGGAGATGCAGAATAAGGGGATTACCGCTTTTGTGGATAAGGCGGGGCGAAAGTGGTCTTTGCAGAGCTATGGGAACATGGCTGTCCGCACAACAGCCCGTCAGGCCCAGGTGGCAGCCCTTCTTACGGCTGACGATTACGATCTGTGGCAGATCGTGAAGGTTGGAAGCACCTGCAAGGTATGCGCGGCTCTGGAGGGAAGAGTGTACAGTAAAAGCGGAATGAACCCGGACTATCCTCCGTTGTCTCTGGCTTTCGGGAAGGTAGATCCGGATGGGGCGGATGATCTGACGAATACCTACCTGAATATTCATCCTAACTGCCTTCATTCATTGGTTAAATATACAACGATAGGAAAGACAGAAAAGCAGATCCAGAAGGATAAGGATTTTTCCAATCCTGAAAAGAATCCTATTGACCGGGATCCCCGGACGAAGAAGCAGATCAAGGCTTATCGGGAGAAGGAGCGGAACCGGCAGAGGCTTTTGCAGGATATGAGGCAGCATAAGGAATATAGGGCTGTTTTAGGGGAGGAAGTACCGAAAGATTTTGCAAAGTTCCAGAAAATGAAGTATACTGAAGGTGAAAAAATTGAGGTACTTAGAAAAAAAGTTGAAAATCTGGAAAAGTCCCGCAAATTCAAAGAAAAATTAAAAGATGGATCTATAAACATAGCTGTAAGAAATGTGAAACAGCAGGAACATATTCAGGGAACTAAAAAGTGGAGACAAAGGGTACGTTCTGATTTGGAAACCAAAGGAACAGCTCCAGATATGTTCTATAAAAATGTGGATGCTCAGAAGCTGGTGGATGAATATTCTGGGACAGGAGAATTTGAATTCCGTAAGAATCAGCAGTACCCTATTGAATACATCAGCGCAAAAGAACCGATTGGAAGGTACTTTAACCTTGGAAAAGGAAGATACGAAGAAACAAAGCGTTTTGCAATTCGTTATTCCAGCAAGGGCGTACACCTGCATCCGGTAAAGGAGGTTTGATTATGTACAGGGCTAAGATATCACCAAACTTAAAGAAGATATTTGAAAAGGGAGAACGCGGAGAGGTATTAACGCTGTTGTTAGCAGATGGCAGGCGCGTTAAATGTAGACTTGAGATGCTCACATATGCCAATAAATCAGATACAGATGATACGGATGTTATGGTTGCCCGAATAAAGTATGGAGATGGCAACGGAGAGTTGCTGGCAGAGGAAGATATAAAAGAGGTCTTATAATACAGCGGAGAGAGCTATAGTGTATACTTTGCTACAGAGTTAAGATAAGCAAAAATAATTGAGGAGAAATACCACCAGTCAGAAATGGCCGGTGGTTTTTTGTACCCATTTTTAGCGTTGCGACGTCGCAACAGGAAGGAGTACACAATGAGTAGATTTCTAAACTGGCTGAAACGGTTCTTTTGCAGGGCGAATCCTGAATGTGAGCACCTGTATAGAAAGCACTGGTGCCGCCGCTATGGCCCTTATGGCGGGTATGTGAGGCGGTGTACGAAGTGCGGAAAGGAAACAGAGAGATGCTTGCATATTACGGATACACCATAAGCCCCAATCAGATTGAAACTGGAGAGGGCTTTTTGATTTGCAGAAATGTTCCGATTGCCCGGACTGGAGACCAGGAGTATCTGGGGCGGGAGCTGGGACTTTCTGGTGCTGATGCAGAAAAGGTGGTAATCGTTCATCGGTCACCTGAGGAAGTATTTTCTGAGGCTGCTCTGGCAAGTTTTGAAGGGAAACCGACAACGGACGATCATCCGCCGGAGCTTCTTACCCCGGATACTGTGAGCATGTACGAAAAGGGTCATGCTCAGAATATCAGGAAAGGGACTGACGAATGGGAAGGTTATGTAATTGCAGACCTGCATATCCATGACCGAAGCCTGATTGATGCGATCCAGCAGGGGAAGAGGGAGATCAGCTGCGGGTATGAGTGCGAATATGTTTCGGACGGTTCCGGAGCATTCTGCCAAAAGAATATAAGAGGGAATCACATTGCGGTCGTAAACCGGGGAAGAGCCGGGAAGCGGGCCGCAATTTTAGATTCAGATACATTAAAAAAAGAACAGGCTGAGAAGCCGGAAAGGAAAGCTATGAAAAAGAATGGGTTATTTTTCAAACTCTTCGGGCAGGCCGTAAAGGATAAAAGCCCGGAGGAAATTGAACAGCTGGCTATGGATGCGGCAGATGCATTTGAGGAAGAGGACTCTTCCGGCGGCGGTGATGGAACAGAGCCAGGCAAAGAGGAAAAAGAGGGTACCGCTCAGACGGTACAGGATTCCGCTTTTTTAACGGCTCTGGATCAGAAAATCGACAGATTATTAAACCTGTTTGATGAAGCTGCAAAGGAAAAACCAGAAGAGGATCCGATGGATGCAGCTATCCGGAAGCTGGAGGGGAAAGAGGAAGAAAAAGAGGAAAAGAAGGAAGCCAAAGTAGTTCCGGCAGAGGGAAGCGGTGAACAGGCCCCTACAGTGGACAAGGCTTTGGCCGCTGCTCTTTTAAAGGCTGCAAGGCCTGCTGTAGCTGCGATCAAAGATGAAAAGGAGCGCAAGGCGGTATCCGATGCCCTGATCGCCTGTGTAACAGGCTCCGGGGCTGATGGGGATATTGCAAAACTTATGAAGGCAGCCCAGCACAATGCACAGAATGCAGTGGATCATAAGCCTGTGGCAGATTTAAGCAGTCTGCAGAGCGCTTATGACAAAATGAATCCGCATAAGAATGGAGGTACACAGGAATGAGAGGACAGACAATCGGAAAGACAATGCCGCACGGATACGCCGGAAGTTATTCCAGACAGCCGGATATGATCGTGGATTCCCATCCTCTGGAGGGAGATGCTGCGGTAGCATTCGGACAGGCTGTAGTTTATGGGACATCCGGTGCAGTGATTCCCTTCGGCGCCAGCAGCACCGCAGATAAGTTTGTAGGTGTGGCAGCCAGAGAGATCAAATCTGCTACGGATTATCTGAACCAGAACGCCGGAGGATATCAGCCGGGAGAGGCTGTATCTGTACTTAAGCGAGGCCGTATCAATGTGATCTGCCAGAAGGGTACTCCGGCTATCGGCGGAAAGGTATATGTCCGTATCAAAGCAAATGTAAGCCATTCAAAGGCTTTGATAGGGGGATTTGAGGCAGAGGCAGACAGTGGAAATACTGTAGAATTGACAAATGCTCAGTGGAGAGGAAACGCTGATGCAAACGGTGTGGCTGAACTGAGTATCCTGACAATGATTAACGCATAAGGAGGATTAAAATGGCATTTCAGAATGTAGGTACAATGGATTTAGGTATGCAGGTAGCACGGGGCGCTGGCGGGAGTGCCACTGGCGGAAATGCTGCCCACATGACGATGGATGCCGCCGGGATCGCTTCCGGACAGGCATTTTTAACATCAGAGCTGGAAAAAAGAGATACGTTAGTGAGAACACCGCTGACTAGCGTTACATACGCCCGCGATATCCCTGTAAGAGTAGGAGGCGGCTGGGCCGAATTTGTCAGCGCTATGCAGGTAGGATACGGCACTTCCGGAGGCTCTGGCGATAATCTGCATCACGCCGGAGGTGCGAACGGTATCCCTATGATCCAGGCGAATTTTGAGAAGGGACTGTATAAGTCCCACATGGTAGCCATGGGTACCCGCGTCATGTGGATTGATATGCAGAGAGGCAATATGACCGGCCGCAATCTGGACAGCCTGCTTAGGGACGGCCTGCGCCTGACATATGACAAGCATATGGAGGAAAACACATATGCAGGATTCAAACGTTACGGAACCACCGGCCTGTTAAACAATGCGGATGTTACGATCACCAGTGCTGCAGCCACAGGATCTGCCAGCGGCACTACCTTTAAGAGTAAGACGCCGGATCAGATTCTGGATGATATCAATACGGCCATCCTGGCAGCCTGGGCGGCGGCAGAATATGACCGGGATGCAATCCCGAACCATATCATTATGCCGTATGAACAGTTTAATTATCTGGCAACCACCAGAGTGAGCGATCTGGCAGAAAAGACGATCCTTGCTTTCCTTCTGGAAAACAATGTGGCAAAGCAGAACGGAGTGGATCTGTATATTGGCGCCACATCCTGGTGTAAGGGTGCAGGAGCCAGTAAAAAGGACCGTATGGCAGTGTACTGCAATAAAGAGCGTTATCTCGCTATGGATGAACTTGCACCGTTAACCCGTGCCATGACAGGGCCGAACACAGAGCAGTTCTGCTATGACACGGCATATGCGGCCAATGTGTCTGAGGTAGAGGTATTCTACGATCAGACTGTATTGTATGTAGATGGAATTTAAGGGAGGTACAGGATGTTTATCATTTCAAAAAACAGATTTCTTATTCCGAGGGATGGGGCAGATCCCTATGTAATTCCGAAGGATTATATCGGAGAAATTCCGGAGGACGTGGCAGGGCATTGGCTCATTGCGGCTGCGATTGAGTCCGGTATGATCGCCACTCCTCAGGGCAGGAAGGATAAACAGCTGGAAACTGCGGACGAGGCGGCTGCAGAAAAGGCAGAAAGGGCAGACATTCGCCCAGATACGCAGGAAAATGCGGCAGAAGCGGTTCGGGAAGATGAAAAGCCTTCTGGAAAGAAAAATACAAAGAAATAAGGAGATGATGGTATGGGGACAATCTATGATGCGTTTCACAGTGCAAAATCGACAGCTGCAAATATTCCTCAGCCAGGGGAGCAGGGTTCCTATACCATCCCTGCTTTTCTGGAGGATTTCCCACAGTTTTGTCAGGAAGAATATACGGTCATGGGCTCAGGAGAGATCCGGCGTAAAAGCCTGATCCCGGAAACCATGCTTCAGACATTCGTAGACCAGGCAAATGACAGTGTATTGCCATCCCGATGGGGGAGTATGTGGCGGTATGCAGTGGGGCTGTATGTAGCACATTTTTCCACGATGTACCTTAAAACGTATTCGCCATGTTCCCAGAGCACTGGACAGGCAGCAGGGAATGCAGAGCAAAAGGGCGTTGTAAAAACAGTGTCCATGGGTGATACCTCTGTCAGTTATGACAACAGCGCTGTGACAGCGGGAACCGAAAAATGGGGAAGCTGGAATACCACCCAGTACGGCTCCCAGCTGGTCACAATGGCCCGTATGGTAGGAATGGGAGGTATGTATGCTATTTGATAATCCTATTTTTGCCGGGTGGTATACGGATACCGTTGATATCTACAGAGTGTCAGCTCAGAAACAGGGGAATGTGACCCGGCAGGAACGGCAGAAAGTAAACACGGTTCCTGTTTTATGCCGAATCTACAGCCCAAAGAAGGACGGCCCTGTGATGACGGATAATGCATCCAGAGAACGGGCATCAGAGAAATTAGCCTGTGACTTGTCTGTGGATATCCGGGCGGGAGATGAGCTGCAGGTGATACGAGGCGGAGCACTGGGACATGCAAACCAGCCGGAACGGTATGTGGCCGGAGCACCGGTGGCCTATTATGATCCAGTAGGCGGGGGAATGACCGGTCTGGAGCATAAAGAAGTTGGGCTGCTGAAAGACAATGTTGTGAGGTGATTAGATGTCAAGTTTTGGTGCTCAGATGAGGAAAAGGTTAAATGAACTGCGCAAGGCCGGGCAGGACGTATCAAAGATCATGGCAGAGGTGGCAGAGGGCGCCACGATTGAGGCTATACGGGTGGCGACAGAGAATACACCGCCCAATGATGGAACGATTGCGGGAACCAATATGCGGTCGGGGGATATGGCCCAGCACTGGGCTACGGACAGCCAGACAACGCCTATTGTTTCGGGGGGAAGCGTGCGGACAGAATTAAACAATCATATGCAGTATGCTTCCTATGTGAATGACGGTCATCGTGTGGACAAGCATTTTGTTCCGGGCCTGATTAAGAACGGTTCTCTTTTGGAACGGTCTCCAGACGGCTCAGGCGGTCTGATGGTCGGTACAAAGACTACCTATGTGAAAGGAAAATACATGAAGCAGAAAGCAATCGGAAAATACCGCTCTGTGGTCCGTATTGAGCTGGATAAGCGGGTAAGGGAGGCGTTCAAATGACTTTTACATTGGATCATATTGTAAACAGCCTTGCAGGCGTCCTTACTTCCAGATACCCGACGTATCCGGTTTATGACAGTCCCAATCCCCAGGGAACAGAACCACCCTGCTTTTTTATTTTTTTCATGCCCTCTACCATAGAGGGGCAGGTGGGGGAGCGGTTCCTGCGTGATCTGGGTGTGGACATTGTGTTTGTTCAGGAACGTAACATTGTTAATGCCAACGCAGAGATTCTCCAGATTGCAGATTATCTGGATTCGGTACTGGAATTGTTCCCTTATTCAGATGGAGGCAGTGAAACAGCATGGATACGGACCTATGAGAGGCAGTGGCAGACGGAAGACGGGGAGCTGCATTATCAATTTCACATCAGGGAACGGGTGCGGCTGCCGGAGGAAGGAAATCCAATGCAGGAAATGGAGGAACGTTATGGCATCAAAGGCAAATAAGAGTACAGAGTCTAAGTCTACTGTTGCGACGCCGCACAAAAGAGACGGACAAAAATACTCCACCAGTAAACTGTTGAAAAGCAAGCATTTGGCCGGGTATCAGCGGGATTTTGCCAGGGTGATCCTGACAGAACCAGAATATACTATCGAAGAGGCAAGAAAGCTTTTAGATGAGAGATTAAAGGACAAATAAAAAGCCGCCCATTTAGGACGGCCTTTAGGATTATGCCCGGAGCTTTGCAAGGAGGGCTTCCTGGAGAGTTTGAGAAAAGTTGATGCCTTGCTCCAAGGCGGCTTTGTTTAACCATGCCGGAATGGACAGGGTCTTTTTTACAGATTTCTCAAAGTGCTCTTTTGCATAAGCTTCCACATCGACAGACACCATGTTTATAAAGTAAGAAGGAATGGGAGAATCTTCATAAAATTCTTTTAGCTGTGCTTCTACAGAGAGGGTATTCATTTCGGAAGCAGTTGGGATTGGTTCATTTTCTTTTTTGCAGTCATAAAGATAGCCTGCCAGACAGTCTACAGCCATTTCCATAGCATCTTCTAAAGTATCTCCACAGGTAGCAAGCCAGTTAAGATCGGGGAAGAAAATAGAGTAGCCGTTTTCTTCTTTGCAGAAACAAGCTGGATACACAGATAACATATACATACCTCCTGTTTTAGGGTGGCAGGGCTATTTCAGCCCCGCCTGTTTTAAGATGGAATTTTCAGTGCCTTTTGGCAATTCTTTTGAATGAAAAGGAATCGTAACTTTTCCTGATTTTGTCGGGTGTGTATAATGCCGGTGGGATCCGGTCTGAGATTTAAACACCCAACCATCGGAGAGGATGATTCTTTCCATTTCGATTGGCTTTTTGGGCATTTCCTATTCCTCCTTACAATCAGTATTATACCACGCAATACGTATAAAATCAATACGTATTATACAGAAAGAGAGGTCAAAAATGGCAGGAGGCACATGGACAAGCCAGAACAAAGCCCAGCCGGGTGTATACATCAACACCAAGTCGCAGGGCAACATCAGGGCAAATATTGGAACACGGGGGATTGTAGCGATCGCAGAACCTCTTTCCTGGGGACCGTCAGGGATTGTACAGACGATTATCCCAGGAGAGGATCTGACACCATATATCGGCTACGATATTACAAGTGAAAAAGCGCTGTTCCTCAGGGAAATGATGAAGGGAAGCGATACCACGGCAGGGCCATCAAAAATCCTTCTATACCGCCCCAAAGGAACCAGTGGGGCAAAAGCAACTGCAACAATCGGGACATTGACCGCAACGGCTGTGTATGACGGTGTACGGGGAAATGATATTGCCATTATTATTTCGGCGGATCCGGATGAAGAAAAGACTTTCCAGGTCGCAACTGTAGTTGATGGATCTGTGAGAGATGAACAGACAGTCAAGACGGCAGAAGAGCTTGTAGGGAATGTGTGGGTTGTATTTAGCGGATCCGGAGAGCTTGAAGCGACCGCAGGGAAAAAGTTGACAGGAGGAAAGGACCCTACTGTAGCAACCACGGATTATGCCGCATGGCTCACGGCAATGGAGCCATATAAGTTTGATGTAATGGTCTATGACGGTGAGGATAAGACAACGATTCAGGCAGTAGCTGCTTTTGTCAAGCGTGTCTCAAACAATGTGGGACTGAAATGTCAGGCGGTTATGGCCGATGCTTCTGTATCAAATAGTGAGTGGGTAATTTCAGTCAAGAACGGAGTTAAGCTGGACGATGGAACCGTATTAACTCCGCAGCAAGCAACGTGGTGGTTAGGCGGAGCAGAGGCAGGAGCGTTGTATAACCAGTCTCTGACCTATTCTCGTTATCCCAACGCGCTGGAAGCCTGCCCGAAGCTGACGGATGCGCAGATCGAAGAGGCAATTAAGGCCGGGGAAATTATTTTTATTGATACCTTTGACAAAGTTAAGGTATGCACAGATATTAACACATTTACCAGCTTTGCAGTGGATAAGGGTGAGGAATATTCCAAAAACCGTGTTATGCGGGTGCTGAATCAGTTCTGCAATGATGTATATGAGCATTTCAGTAATTATTTCATCGGCAAGGTAAGTAATGATGAGACCGGCCGCAGCCTGCTAAAAGGCTGGATTGTAGGGTATCTGAACGATATGCAGGCAAATAGCGGTGTCCAGAACTTTGAGGCTGAGGATGTAACGGTGGAGGCCGGAAATAGAATTGATGCAGTTCTGATCGCCGTGAAAATCCAGCCGGTGGACAGCATCGAGAAGATCTTCATGACGGTTACAGTATCTGTAAACGTTGAAGCAGAATAGGAGGTAGTACATGAGCTTTTTACTTGAACGGGACGCCCTAAATGGAAAGGCAGGAAGCGGGTTCATGACAATTGATGGCGAAAACCATGAGATGTTTGGACTAAAAAAATTTGATTCCAATGCAGAATTTCAGGAATCTGACTTTAAGGTAGTAGGGACCCGTCTGGTCCAGAAAAAGACTACGGGCGTATCTCTGACAGGTTCCATGACCATTTATTATGGAACGCCGCATTTCCTGCGAATGCTTCAGGATTATTTGAAGACAGGGAAGTTACCATATTTTACGATCCAGATCACAAATGATGATCCATCTTCCACGGTAGGGACGCAGACAGTGGTATTTTACAATGTAAAACTTCAGAAACTCCCCATTTCATCTCTGGATGCAGACGCTGATTTTCTGGAGATGGAAGTAGGATTTTCTTACACAAATATCGAGGTTCTGAATTGGTTTAAAGACCCGGAACAGTTAGGAGGTTGAAATTATTATGGGAGATATTAAAGCATTCCTGCTTCCGCCGGTTATGGAGGAAACGAAAGAGGTAGTAATTACAAAAAGAGCAGTAGGGGAGGATGGCAAGCCAGTACCGTTTGTGATTCGTGTAATTGATCAGGAGACGAATAACCGTCTGATTAAGCAGGCTACTCGAAAGAGCAAGATGAATGGCCAGCTGATCCGGGAACTTGATGATGATAAGTACGGAAAGCTGTTAGTAGGAGCCTGTGTTGTAAGCCCTAATTTTAAGGATTCCGAATTATGCGCACATTACAAAGTAGTGGATCCGCTGGATGTACCAGGGCGTATGTTGACTGTTGGGGAGTACAACCGATTAGTCAGGGAGATCAAGAAGATCAATGATTTAGTGACCGATGATGAAGAACTGAGTGAACTGGATGAAGAAGCAAAAAACTAGTAGCGGAAAATACCATGACGGTACAGCTTATGCAAAGAATGCTGTGTGATCATGGTATTTTCCCAAGTGAAGTTATGAATCTGAGAATACAGGAACGGCTTCTTATGGCGGCTCTTCTGGAGAAAGAACATAAAGAGATCAAGAAAAAGACAAGGGGGTAAAATTGATGGGGAAAATAAATGAAACACTTACATTGACAGATCAGTTTTCTTCCTCTTTCCATACATTCATCAATCTGGGGGAGCAGGCTCTTTCAAGCCTGATTTCTGTCAACAATGGCATAACAGATCTGGCCTCACAGTCTGCCCGTGAATCGGAGAAAACCAGACAGTCCATTGATGGAGTAACACAGAGTATCAATCAGATGTCCGATGCACTCCAGTATATTTCTGTACAGGGAATGAATGAGATCAAACAGACGATCCAGCAGATTGATGTAAATCAGCGGAATCATACAGAAGAAACCAAACGGACAGGCAGAGCAGCAGGTGATCTTCTTCGGACATTCCGCCAGATCGCAGTAGCAACTGGTGCGGTAAGTTTGGTAAGATCCTTCTTAGGGGTTGCTGATCAGCAGACACAGATTACAGCCCGCCTGAATTTAATGAATGATGGGCTTCAGTCCACAGCCGAATTGCAGGATATGATCTATGTGTCGGCGCAGCGTACCCGGTCTGCATATGATGCTACGGCACAGGTGGTAGCTGGCCTGGGACAGCGTGCCGGTAAGGCATTTTCCTCCAGTGTAGAGATTGTCCAGTTTGCGGAAAACTTAAATAAGCAGTTTAAGATTGCAGGTGCATCGCAGCAGGAGATTTCCTCAGCATCCCTGCAGCTGACCCAGGCAATGGGTGCTGGTGTGCTCCGCGGTGAGGAATTGAATGCAATCTTTGAGGCAGCGCCCAATATCATCCAAACGATTGCGGATTACCTGGGAGAGGACATAGGTAAAATCCGGGATATGGCATCAGAGGGACAGATTACGGCAGAAGTAGTAAAAAATGCTATGCTGAAAGCGACGGATGAGATAGATGCACAATTTCAAGAGATGCCTATGACACTGGCAGAAGCTTTTACCATGGGAAAAAACGCAATTCAAAAAAACTTGCAGGATAGCTTTTCTGGATGGAGTGAATTCTTGAATTCAGACGAAGGTCAGCAGGCTATTATGCAGGCAATTACCTTGTTCACAGTTCTTGCACAGATAGGAGTTGGGACGTTATCTGCGATTGGTCAGGGCGCTTTGTGGGTATCCAATAATCTGGATTTTATTTTACCTATATTGGCGGCAATAGGGGTGGCGCTTGTCATATTGAATGGACAAGCGATTTTAGCAGGCATGGCCAATGTAGGAAGTGCATTGGCATCAGCTGCAGCCTGGGCGGCAGCAAACTGGCAGATATTACTGCTGATAGCTGTTTTTTCAGCAGCCCTGATTGCCGCCCAACAATTTGGATTCGGAATGCAGGAAGTCGGGAGCTTTGTTGGACAAATTTTAGGATTGCTGTATGCAGTCGGCTACAATGTCTTTGCATCTCTCTGGAATGTGATTGCTGCATTTGCGGAGTTCTTTGCGAATGTTTGGAACGATCCTCTGGGAGCGACCGCCCGGTTATTTTTTGATGTATTTGATACAATTTTGGGAATTGTCGAAACAACAGCCGGAGCCATTGATGCACTTTTGGGAACGGATATGGCCAGTGTTGTATCCGGATTCCGCGGCAAGATGTCCGGCTGGGTTGATGATACATTCGGAGAAAATGCAGTCCAGATCAAACGTATGTCAGAACTCGATGTGGTTGCGACGTCGCAACAATGGGGGGATGTTGGTGCAAGTCTGGGGGCTAAGCTGGACAACATGGATCTCAGCCTGGAGTCATTGACGGATAATCTGGGAGGCCTGAATGGTTTTGACGCATCATCTATCCCAACTGTGGACAACCTTGGAGACATTGGCAAGGTTGGGAAAGTCGGCAAGATCGAAGATGATGTAAAGCTTTCCGATGAAGATATCAAGATCTACAGGGATTTGGCAGAACGCCGCTATATGAATAACATAGAGCTTCAGACTATGGCGCCGCAGATCCATGTGTCCATTCCGGAAAGCGCTGCCAAGAATCTGACTGCCAGTGATATTGCGGATAAATTGAAAGCGATCCTGATCGAACAGGCTGCTGCCGGAACAGCAGTATCGCACGGATAGGAGGATGGGATGGGACAGCTTAAAAATACAACTTCCATCTATCTGAAATTTGGAAGTACAAAGATCCGGATACCGGTCAATCCGGAGGAGATTGAAATTAAATATCCAAGCAATAACAAGAAACAGGATATCATCGGCGTGGGAGAGGTTGTTGTGCAGAAGCGGCCAGGCTTAAGAGAAGTTTCCTGGAAAGGCTTTTTCCCTGGCGAGAATAGTGCAGATCCTTATATCAATAAGGGCGCAAAAAGCCCGCAGTGGTATGAGAAGCAGATCAGTAAGGCAATGAAGAGCAAACAGAAGGGGCGGCTTATTATCAGCCGCTCGGATCTGTACGATACAAATATGCGCTGTATTATCAGTCAATTCGAGACTACCGATAAGGGTGGAGAGCCGGGAGATATGTACTATTCGCTGGAGCTGCAGGAGTACAGGGATTACGCTCCGCAAACCGTCAGCATCGTTACAACCCCGCCTCCGGCGTCCGGAGGAGAACCGGTTCAAAGCGATGCATCCACAGAGCAGCAGAGGGCAGTGGAAACGCCGGTGCTGCGGGTAGGGGCGTCTGTAGTGGTAAATGGGGAATACTGTTATGACAGCTACGGCGGAAAGCCTCATGGTACAGCGAATAATATAAGCACTACCGTGACACGGATTGTCTCCGGAAATCCTTATCCGGTTCATGTTGGCTCTTATGGATGGGTACAGGAAAGCCAGCTTCAGATAACAGGGTGATTCGTATGAGCAGTATAACATTACAGGTCCAGACAACGGGACCGGCTCCAGGTAGGGCCACACAGACAGTAATTACAGATTACGCGACCACAGCCCGGGAAATTGAACTTATAACAGAGCGGTTTGATACACCGGGCTCCCTCACCTTTACCTGTCTGGAAGACAGCGGGGTCGCTATTCCGGAAGGGAGCTCCGTAGAGTTTTCCGTGGAAGGGGTAAAGATGTTTAAAGGGTATATTTTTACCGCAGAACGTAATAAGGACGGAGAGGTGTCATATACGGCCAGAGATCAGCTGAGATACCTGAAAGCGAATGCCAGTTATCTGTTCCAGAATATGACCCTGCCCCAGATCATCGGGCAGATCGCAGCGGATTTTGGCCTGAAAGTGGGGGCCATGGAGGATACGGGTTATGCGTTCCCGTATCTGGACAAGGAAAATGAGGGATGTCTGGATATTATATTTGACGCCCTGGCCCAAACGATTGTGCAGACCGGAAAGATCTATAATTTCTATGATAATTGCGGAGAGCTGTGTCTGACGGAAGCAAAGAATATGTTCATTACTACGCTTTTGGGAGATAAAAGCCTGGTAACAGATTATACCTATAAGCGGGATATTGACAGCAATACATATAACCGCGTGAAGCTGGTGCGTAAAAATAAGAACAGCGGCCGGACGGATGCCTATATACATGAGGACAGCGATACCATTAAGAAATGGGGTCTGCTCCAGTATTATGATGAGGTAGACGAAAATCTGAACGAAGCCCAGATCGATGAGATGTGTAGGCAGTATCTGCAATATTACAACCGGGTGCTGCAAACATTATCGCTGGATTCGATTGGTATTCCGGGTCTTCGGGCCGGGATGATTATTCCGGTGAGGATCGGGGCTGTGGATGGCCTTGCTGTTTCACGGCTTATGATAGCAGAAAAGGTAACACATACCTTTGAGGGGGATGAACACGATCATACCATGAGTATTGAAGTGAAAGACTTTGGACAGTTGGGAGGAATAAATATTGTCTAATCTATTAGGTGTAATGCAGGAAATCATGCAGGAAAATCAGAAAGCAATGAAGCCTACGGAGGTTGCGTTCGGAACTGTGGCTACGGTATCGCCTCTTTCCATTCTGGTAGACGGAACCTCCCAGCCCAAGCCGGAGGCCGGACTGATCCTTACAGAATCCGTAATCCCGAAGACCGTTCAGGTGCAGGGAGGCGGTGGAGGGGCCGTTGCAGTCAATAAAGGGCTGGCTGTAGGGGACAAGGTTGTTATGCTGCGGGTTTCCCGTGGGAACCGTTACATTGTCCTTTCCAAGGCACAGTAAGGAGGAAGTATGGCAACATTACCCGATGGCGTAGGTCTGGATGCATCCTTAAAGCATATAGAGCAGCCTACAAACACATTCCTGATCGACTGGTCTTCCAGACAGATTTCCGGGATGGACGAGGGACTGGGAGCTATGAGGCAGGCGGTAGAAATTATTCTACAGAATGAGCGCTTCCGCTGGCAGATCTATGACAGCAATTTTGGGACTGAACTGGAGGATTTGGTCGGAGAAGAATATGATTATATTGTAAGTGAGCTTCCCCGCAGGATCGAGGAGGCTTTTTCTTTGGATAACAGGATTTTATCAGTGGAGAATTTTAAATGCTTGGAACAGAACAGTGGAATTCTGACAGTATCATTTGACGTTGTAACTGTATACGGGACTTTTTCAGAGGAGGTGGAAATGTGATTGATTTTAAAGGATATACCCAAAAGGCAATACAGACGCAGTTGTTAGGACGGGTATCTGATAAGATCGACAGGCGTCAGGGAAGTATCATCCAGACTGCGCTTGGACCGGTTGCCTGGTATCTGGAAGGCTTGTATATGCTGTTGTCACAGGTACAGGAAAATGCTTATGCAGGTACTGCAGTAGGGGAGTATCTGGATTATGTCTGTGCGGAACGCAACATAGTCCGGAAAGCGCCTACTCCGGCGGTACGGCAGGGGACATTCAACGTGGAGATTCCCGAAGGATCCCTGTTTAAGACCATCAACGGGGCAGCATCTGTCATATTTAGGAGCGGTGGACTGATAAGCAGCGAAAAAGACCGGTATGTGTATGAAATGACCTGTTCAGTGCCGGGAACCATAGGAAATTCTTATACCGGCAATATGCTTCCCATTACGGCGGTTTCCGGCCTTACAAGTGCAGAGCTTGGGGAAATTAAAACTCCGGGGTCAGATGAGGAAAACGATGATTCCCTGCGGGCACGGTTTTTCGAGAGTTTCGATGTGGCTTCCTTTGGCGGAAATATAGCTGCTTACAGAAACACAATCCTTGCCATTGAAGGAGTAGGAGCTGTACAGGTATATCCTGCATGGAAGGGCGGGGGAACGGTGCTGTGCAGCATTCTGGACAGTGAATTAACACCGGCAGAGAGCGGACTTGTTGCACAGGTGCAAAAAGCAATCTGTCCTCCGGAGCAGGGCGGATCTGAACCTTCAGGAAATGGTTACGGCATGGCGCCCATTGGAGCAGCAGTGACGATCACAACAGCGACGAATCTGACCCTTAACATATCCGTATCAATTCAGCTGGCGGCTACGGTAAGGATTGGAGCAGAAGCCTACCAGGAACAGATTGAGCAGAAAATACAGGCGTATTTATTATCTGTGTGCAGGACCTGGGGGAATGCGATCAAAGGGCAGAAAATCGAATATGTGGTAGCCGTGTATGCATCCAGGATCGTGGCATCTATCTTGGAAATCCCGGATATTGTCAATGTTACGGATGTTTTAATCAATGGATCTTCAGGAGATCTGACATTGACAGAGACCGCGCAATTGCAGCAGATTCCTTCTCTTGGGGAGGTGACGGTTCATGAAAATTGATTTAATGCAGACACTTCCGGAATATTTCCGTGAGATCCTGGAATTTAAGGAGCTTATGAAAACGGATCAGGCTGTGCTTGCAGAGTTGGAGGCCAATATAGAGCAGATCCGAAAAAATTTTTATATCCAAACAGCAGATGAGTCTACATTGGCACAGAAAGAGGCACTGTTTGATATATTTGCATCTCCAGGTGAAACAATTGAATATCGCAGGCAGAGATTATTACAGAAATACAACACGATCGTCCCGTTTTCTATCGACTTTTTGATGGATCAGTTAAAGGAATTGTTTGGAGAAGATTTTACCCTCAGTGTAGATGCCGTGGCCTGTAAGCTGGAGATTTCGGTTACATCTTCGAGATATGGGGCGGTTGATCTGCTGTATAACCTGCTCTGGGATGTTATACCGGCGCATATAGAGATACATGCAAATCAGCAGGTTAATAATTATAGTTCCGCAGGACTATATATTGGCGGTGTCATGTCCAGTGCATTTATGCAGACAATATAGGAGGCTATTATGGGAGTATATAAAAAAGCAGTCATTACAGAAGCGGGAGAAGCATTGGCAGCCAGAGCGGTGTCTGGTGAGGTTACGATACAGTTTTCCCATGCAGGAACATCATCGTATGCATATTCCGAAGGTACAAACTTAAAAAAACTGACAGAACTTCAGGATGTGAAACAGACGGTGATTCCATCTAATGTGCAAATCGCAAATGATACACTGATTAGTATCCGAACGATGTTTGATAATAGTGAGATCACGCAGGAATATCTGATACAAAATGTGGGTATCTATGCGTCAGATGGGGAAACGGAGATATTGTTTGCAGTCTGCCAAGCGACCACTCCGGATCAGATGCCCGCTTTCAATGGAGTTGCCCCTTCGTCTTTTATTTATAATGTTCAGATCAGCATAGCTCAGGCGGATCAGCTGTCTATTTCAATCAATACAGCAGGTGTAGCTACTGTACAGGACGTGCTTGATCTGGAGAAAAAAATGGAAGAGAAGAAAATGGATTCTTCTGGTGGTGATGCATCTGATACAGTGGCATCAGTAGAAGAACCAAATTCGGAGGAAGAAAAGTATCCAGATATTGGTAGCAAGGGAAGTATGAAAAACATTCTGGGAAATTTATACCGATGGGTTAAGACTTTGAAGGCAGATAAGGTTGATTCCGCAGGCGGCGACACAGCAGAAACGGTGATTTCGGCGTTTGAAGCATCTTCTGAGAACTTTCCGGTGCCGGCCGTCAAGGAAAAGGCAAAGACCAGATGGGGAAAAGTAAAGAAGTTTTGCGAAGATTTTAAGGCATGGATGACTGGCGTATGCCTGTTGGGGCATATTGTCAATAACTGTGTCACAAACAACCCTAACCTGCCGCTTTCGGCGGCTCAGGGTAAGGCCTTGATGGACCTTTATACTGTGCTCAATACCAAGGCCTCTAAAAAAGATGAATCCAATGTTTTTAGTGCCATGCAATTCCTAGAATCAGGCAATTTCGGTGCTGGATCAGGTAATTCTGCTATCACTATACGGGCGCGGACGGATATTAATCCATCCTCCAGACCAGGAATATTTTTAGATTGCCATAAAACTGGTGGCGCGGTGCTCTACTTGGATACTGACATGAAATTGAAACTGCTTATAAATGATAGTACTACCAAGATAATAACCACTGAATAATATGTAATCAAAAAACAATACTTCCACGCATACGGACTTCTGATTGTGGTATTGCTGTTCCGTTTAGCGTTTCCAGACGAATTTCACCGCTTGGTGTGATGCGTATCAGAAGGAAACGATTTCCGGTCATATCATAGCAATAGCTATATACATCCTGTTTGATGTGCATATATTGAGCTGGAATATTGCCAATTACGGAATCTTTTAGAGAAGTTGGGTATACAAAAGCCTGAATAGAGTATATGTATTGTCCGTTGCTGTATTGAGTTACGTTATGGAACCCAGTGGATATATAGTCTGGCTTTGTAGATACGCCATCCCGATCAGGAATATCATAGGTGGCTACAATAGATTTTTCTTGGAGCTTGGTATTGAACACAGATGGGGAAATTTATAAATAGAAATTGCGTATGAATTTTTATACTGTTGTGCTCAATACCAAGACGCAAAAACTCGAAAAGGACATTGAACGTAGAAGCTCATTTAGTGTTGCAAAGGATTGTAACGTCCCCTACGGTCTAAGCGTTTACTGCGATGGCACAACCTCAAATACTCCATTTAAGCAAGGATTGACCCAGGCTCAAGAAGGTCGCTGTTTGTCTGTAAAAGGGTTTGAAGCAAATGTGTATAACTCACAGCTTTTTATAACAAATAGCGCCGGAATATTTTATAGATATATTAGCTCTGGGGCATGGGCTAATTGGGAAAAAGTATAAGCTCACCTTGTATAAGTTAACGTACGCTTAGATTTCATGCCATTCTGTATATCCAAATGCACTACCTGCGTAATAAATATTGCGCTGCAATGGAAGAATGTTATTTACACTACCGGCACCCATAAAATAATAAGCTGTTTGAACTCGATAATATGTTTGGGAAGATGTTGTAACTGCCTTGTTATGTATGATCCATCTATATTTTTTACCTTTAATCGACGTGTACACGTTGTAATAGCCTTCTTCAATGATTGTATCAGGAGATGTATCATCGGGAAGATCCTTAGCTTCGTGACTTTCACTCCATAATTTTTCGGTTGTCTTGGTGCTCTCATTTTGCTTGGTATTACACACAATAAAAACGAAAATTCAGGTCCCTTTGGGGCCTTTTATTATACATAAAAATACAAAATCATAGAAAGGAAGGATGCCAAATGGAAAAAATCAAAATCCATGATACTGAATATGAAATCATCAGTATTATGCCGGCAGCCACAAACGTGCTGCGGATTGAATTTGCAGACGCAGTGCCGGAAAAATGGGGGGATATCACCACGTATACAGTTGGTGGGATGGAGGCTGGATACATCAGCGGATATGACACGTTGTATCGTGCAGATGGTCAGATGATTTACCTGAGTAATGATGGCAGTGTGTATGAGCCGCCAGAGGAACAGGGGCTGATTGATGAACCGATGTTAATCGAGGAGGCGGAAGGATAATGGAATACATAGAGACGATCCTCGCCATTTGCGGAGGAATAAGTATTATAGGTGGAGCCGGTGCGGTTATCGTTAAGGTAATCAAGCCGGCTTTTCATCTGACAGCACGAGTCCAGAAACTGGAAGAGCATTCGGACAAGGATTACAAGCGTCTGGTTGCTCTGGAAAATATGCAGAAACAGCAATCCAAGAGTCTTGCAGCTCTGCTCAATCATCAGATCACCGGTAATGGAGTAGAAGCGATGAAGCAGATCCGGGACGAGCTGTTGGAATCTATCATAGATCAATGAAGGGAGGTGAGGAGAATGAAAGAGAAACTGGCGAAGCTGATTGATGTGAAGTCTATCATGACTTTGGCACTGACTGCGGGTTTTGTGGGTCTGACCTGTACCGGAGAGATTTCCGGGCAGGAATACCTTACAATCTTTACTATGATTGTAGGGTTCTACTTCGGAACTCAGATACAGAAAGCAGAGAAGAAGTAAGGAGGTGATCCATCTATCTCCCGATTCGGCAGGGTTAGAGCCGGAAAGAAACTATCACATAGTATTTAAAGGAAAGAGAGGATAAGAAACTATGGCAAATTTAACAGGCAAACATCAGGACAAGATCCCCGGAATGGGCGGATATGTAAACGCAGGACCAGATCTGCAGCCCAAACAGCCAACCCCGTATCTGTACGATGCCCCGTGTGATGTACCGCATCCGGACAAGCATCAGAGCGGCGTGGGTGGCCCATCTGACCGCAACAATAATGGTGTGGATGACAGCGAGGAGTAAGCAAGTTGCACCAGTACAACAGGCCCTTGGGATTCCTTGGGCCTTTTCCATTTTGGAGGATTATCATGGAAATACGAAAAGAGATTAAGCAGATAAACTGTTACGCAGGTCAAAACCGTCCTGCATGGATTGTAATCCATGAGACGGATAATTACAGTAAGGGTGCAGGTGCCCTTAAACACTCCGAAGCCCATCGAAACGGCAACCTGTCCACTTCAGTCCACTGGTATGTGGACGATACGGTAGCAGTACAGACGTTGTATTACAGCGACGGTGCATACGCAGTCGGTAGACAATATGGTACGCCTCTGGTGCCGGGAGTAACCAATACCAACAGCATCAACATTGAGATCTGCGTTAATCCAGACTCTGATTACGATCAGGCCCGTGCTAACTGCGTGGAACTTGTACGCCAGATCATGGCAGAGACAGGTATCAGTGCCGATCATGTAATCCGGCACTATGATGCAAAGCGCAAGCACTGCCCCCGTAAGATGCTGGATCAGCCGCAGTTATGGACAGACTTCAAGGCGGCGTTGTCAGAACCTGTAAAGAAATCCGGCTGGCAGCAGGAAGACAGTGGCTGGAGATACTACCTTGGCAACGGTCAGCCAGTCCGCAATGACTGGTACTGGCATGATGGTAAGTGGTACTGGTTTGACGGCTCCGGCATAATGGTGCATGATACATGGTACAAGTATAAAGACCACTGGTACTATCTGGGCGCTGATGGTGCTATGGTAACAGGCCAGCAGACCATAGACGGTAAGTGGTACATCATGGACGATGAGGGCCGGATGATTGTGGAGCCGGTGACGCTTACACCGGATCAGGATGGGGCGCTGAGATGGCCAGGGCTGGTGGAATAAGAAAAAATCTTTCAGGAAATACCTAACAGACAATATTATATAGGAAGATACATCATAAAGTTAAATGATAGCTTAGTAGTCAAATAGTAGTCAACTTATTCAAAAGAAGTCATATTCCATTTTTGATAAAAGAAAAAACCCTTGTAAACACAAGGGTTTTTTACAGCTACTGACGGGAATCGGACCCGTGACCTCCGCACTACCAATGCGACGCTCTACCGACTGAGCCACAGTAGCAACTTTCTTTTTCTGTCCCGTAAGAACTCTTGTCTCACGCGACTTCGATATAATATCATATGTTTTTGTATTTTGCAATACTTTTTTTAAAAAAATTAAAAATTTTTTTTTTCAGGATCATATAGCATAAAGTTCCTGTAAAAATGCTGATTAAAGTATTCTTTTTCCAAAGGTGTGCACCTGCTGTCACAGCGGATGCGATCAGCTCAGGAAGCCCATGGGGCCAGGTTAGGGGAGTGACGCCTTTTAAGCAGTAGACGATCAGGACCGCCATGATGGCCGGAGGAAGCACGGTTCCCAGATAGCGGATCAGTTCCGGAAGCTGCCGTTTCCCTCCAAAAAGAAGAAAAGGAAACCAGCGGGTTGCCTGGGTGCACAGAACACAGATCAAAAGGGTGATGATTATATAGGAAGTATTTTGCGAAGAATGTATCATGAGAAATCCTCCATATTTCTTTGTATGGTATGCCTGAATATAAGAAGCAGGGCTGATACGGCAATAAGGGGCGGCAGGATAAAGCCGGAGGGGCCGAAAAGAGCCAGACAGAGCATACCGCAGAAAAAACCTGTTTTAGCCGGCAGATGACAGTGTGTTTCCCGCCACTGGTTGACACAGATTACAATAAAGAGAGCAGTCATGGCAAAATCAATGCCTGTGGTGTCAAATGGAAGAAATTGTCCGATGAGGGCTCCTGCCAGCGAACCGGCCACCCAGTAACAGTGATTAAAAAGGGAGATAAAAAGGGACGAAAGCTTCCATTCACGGTCTGTAAAATCATCCGGCTTTTTGGCGGAGCACAGGATGGAATACGTTTCGTCTGTAAGGGAAAAGATCATATAGGGGCCGGCTGCTTTCATTTTACGAAAACGTTCAATAAAGGTCAGGCCATAAAATGCGTGTCGGCTGTTGATCAAAAGCGTCATGATGGCTGTTGCGGCAAAACTCAGCCCTTCTGTGAGAATCCCTATAAGGGCAAACTGCATGGAACCGGCATAGACAAAGAGACTGATGAGAAAGGCCCAGCCGGCTCCAAGACCGGCCTTTTGGAGAAGGAGGCCAAAGGCAATTCCAAGAAAAATATATCCCAGAAAAACAGGGATTGTTTTTATCAGGGCAAATCCAGCTGCTTTTTTCATAGATGCTCCTTTCCGGATTGAAATAGTTCAATCACTTTTGCACGTTGATTTAGTATAGCAGACGAAAGAAAAAATTTCCAGTCTTAAGTGTCAGGGATTCTTATTTCTTAACGTTTCCCTCTTTTCTCCCTGAAAAAAATGTGATATGATTATTCAATACACGGGAATCATTTGGGTTCCATGATGGAAGAGAAATGTACGGAGGAGCAATCATGGCAGAAAAAGACATGGTATTGGAGACAGAGGAGAAAGAAACTGTTTCCAAGAATTTTATAGAACAGGAGATTGACAAAGATCTGGCAGAGGGCGTTTATGATAATGTCCATACCCGTTTTCCGCCGGAGCCAAACGGCTATCTTCATATCGGACACGCTAAGTCCATTCTTTTAAATTACGGACTGGCTCAGAAGTACGGCGGCACCTTTAATCTCCGTTTTGACGATACCAATCCTACAAAGGAAAAGGTAGAGTTTGTAGAATCCATCAAGGCGGATGTGAAGTGGCTGGGTGCTGATTTTGAGAACCGTCTGTTTTTTGCATCCGATTATTTTGAAAAGATGTATGAATGCGCTGTCTTCTTGATTAAGAAGGGAAAGGCCTTTGTATGCGATCTTTCCGCAGAGGAGATCAGAGAGTACCGCGGCGACTTTAACAATCCCGGTAAGGAAAGCCCCTACAGAAACCGTTCCGTTGAAGAAAACCTGCGCCTTTTTGAGGAGATGAAGGAAGGAAAGTACAAGGACGGTGAAAAGGTGCTCCGTGCCAAGATCGACATGGCTTCAGCCAATATCAACATGAGAGACCCGGTTATTTACCGTGTGGCTCATATGGAGCATCACAATACGGGAAATAAGTGGTGCATTTATCCCATGTATGACTTTGCCCATCCCATTGAGGACGCCATTGAGCATATTACCCATTCCATCTGTACACTGGAATTTGAGGATCACAGACCTCTTTACGACTGGGTCGTAAAGGAGTGCGAGTTTGAGAATCCGCCCCGCCAGATCGAGTTTGCCAAGCTGTACCTTACAAATGTAGTTACAGGTAAGCGTTATATCAAGAAGCTGGTTGAGGATTATATTGTGGACGGCTGGGATGATCCCCGTCTGGTATCCATTGCAGCGTTAAGAAGAAGAGGATACACACCGGAGTCTATCCGCCGTTTTGTGGAGCTGGTAGGCGTTTCCAAGGCAAACAGCTCGGTAGATTATGCGATGCTGGAATACTGCATCCGTGAGGACTTAAAGCTTAAAAAAGCCCGTATGATGGCTGTGCTTGACCCTGTAAAGCTGGTGATCGACAATTATCCTGAGGGTCAGATGGAAGAGCTGGATGTGCCGAACAATCTGGAAAATCCTGAGCTTGGCAGCCGTAAGGTTCCCTTTGGCCGTGAGCTTTATATTGAGAGAGAGGACTTTATGGAAGAGCCTCCGAAGAAATATTTCCGCATGTTCCCCGGAAATGAAGTCCGCCTGATGGGCGCTTATTTTGTAAAGTGCACCGGCTGTGAGAAGGATGCAGATGGAAATGTGACAGTGGTACATGGAACCTATGATCCTGAGACAAAGAGCGGTTCCGGTTTTGAGGGAAGAAAGGTAAAGGGAACCATCCACTGGGTAGCCGTTCCTACTGCAAAGAAGGTAGAGTGCCGTCTGTATGAAAATATTGTGGATGAGGAAAAGGGCAAGTTAAATGAAGACGGAAGCCTGAACTTAAATCCCAATTCACTGACCGTACTGCCGGACTGCTATGTAGAGCCTGCACTGGGAGAGGCAGAAAGCTATGACAGCTTCCAGTTCGTGCGCAATGGTTACTTCTGCGTGGACTGCAAGGACAGCACAAAGGAAAAGCCTGTATTTAACCGGATTGTTTCATTAAAGAGCTCCTTTAAGCTTCCCAAATAATGCAGCAGCTGTGTGAGAAACGATAAGATTTTATAAAAAGAATAAAATCGGCTTTGCCGGAAAAAGCAGGAGGAGGCTCTCTGGAAACAGGGGGCCTTTTTCTGTACGTCCCTGATGAAAGGAGAAAATGATGGAACTGATGGTGCCTATTGATAATCAGAGCAGACTTCCTCTGTATGAACAGATTTACCAATATATGAAGGAAGAGATACAGAGCGGGCGGATTCCTGCAGGAAGCAGGCTTCCTTCTACACGGATTCTGGCAGAAAATCTGAAGGTCAGCCGCAGTACCACTCAAATGGCTTATGAACAGCTTCTTTCTGAGGGGTATATCGAAGCGCTGCCCTGTAAAGGATACTTTGTATGCAGGATCGAAGAACTGGTTCGGGTGGAAAAAAACGCAGATGAGGAATTTGCGGAAAACAGGTCTGAAAAAGAAATGCCGTATGCTGTGGATTTTTCCACCAGAGGTATTGATCTGGACAGCTTTCCTTTTAATACCTGGCGCAGGTTAAGCCGCAATACGCTGGTGGACGATAATAAGGAAATGTTTGTCGTGGGGGATCCGCAGGGAGAATATGAGCTCAGAGCAGCGATCCGCGATTATCTTCACTCAGCCAGAGGGGTAAGCTGCCGTCCGGAGCAGATCCTGGTTGGAGCAGGAAGCGAGTATCTTCTCATGCTGCTGTCGCAGCTTTTGGGGAGAGAGACGGGAATTGCCCTGGAAAATCCAACCTATCGTCAGGCTTACCGGGTACTAAAGAGCCTGGGACATCTAGTTGTTCCCGTAAAAATGGACCGGTATGGCATGGATGTTTTGGATCTGGAACAGAGCAAAACTCAGGCTGCTTATGTAATGCCGTCCCATCAGTATCCCACAGGGATAGTCATGCCTGTAAAGCGCAGACAGGAGCTTTTAAGCTGGGCTTACAGAGGAGAAAACAGGTATGTGATCGAAGATGATTATGACAGTGAATTCCGCTATAAAGGACGTCCGATCCCCGCACTTCAGGGCATGGACCAGGGGGGGAGGGTCATTTATATGGGGACATTTTCACGTTCCATTGCCCCGGCGATCCGCGTGGGATTTATGGTGCTTCCTGGAGAGCTCCTTTCAAGGTATCGGAGCCAGGCCGGATTTTATGCCTGTACGGTTTCACGGATCGATCAGAAGGTGCTGTATCATTTTATTACAGGCGGGTATTATGAGCGCCATTTAAACCGGATGCGGGCCGTGTATAAGGGGAAGCATGATGTTCTGTTAAGCGGCCTTAAAGAACTGGAAGATATGTTTTGGATCAGGGGAGAATATGCGGGGATCCATGTGCTTCTCACACATAAAGGGCAGATGCCGGAAAAAGAGCTGATCGAACGGGCTGCCGGTGAGGGCGTACGGGTTTATGGCATGTCGGAAGCCGTGATAGGGGAAAATAAGGATCTGGTGCCGTCTACAGTGATTTTGGGATATGCCAATTTAAAGGAAAAGGAAATACAGGAGGGCTGTATGCGTCTGGCAAGAGCCTGGAAATGAGTACATGGACAGAGAGCCTGAGGAAAGCAGAGAAAGGAGCGCAAGATGAAGAGAAAGAGAAAGGAACGATACAGGTTATGGGCTGCTGTTGCAGTGCTGTATGCAGTGGTGCTGCCGGTAAGTGGACTGATGGGAATGACAGAGAATCGCCAAAATGCCCGGATGCAAAGCGAATCGGTCAGAGAGGTGGAGCCGGTAAATAAGCAGGGCGCAGTGAAAGAGAATGAAGAAAATCCGACCGGTTCGGAGACTGTTTTTGGAGAACTAAGCCTTACGGCAGAGCAGCTTGACGCGGCAGAGGCGGTTTTTTCTTCCCTTGAAAGCCTGGATCTGGAACAGGCGGCCCGGCTCATGGACAGAGAGCAGGACGTTCTGGCAGACCTGTTTTATGAGACAATGGGAGGAACACGGTATCTGTACACACCATCTGGCTTTACTGCTCAGATCGAGGGAGAAGGAATGGTATTTACCATGCCGGGAACGGTATTTTATGGTTATTTTAAAGATGGAAAGCCCAGGGGGGAATGTCTGGCTCTTCAGTTTATCAATGTAGACAGCCCTCGTTACAATTATTCCTATGGAATCTGGAGAAACGGCAGGATGACGGGCTATGGAAGCACAGGATACTGTTATTATGAAAATGTGCCTCAGGGAGAGATGGCTAAAACAGTAAAGCAGGGGAATTTTAAAAATGATTTATTAGAAGGGGAAATTTCCTATGAAACTACCGGTGCAGACGGAACGGTATCCCACTGGTATATGGCGGCATCAGAAGGGGCGACAGTGATCGATACCCGCTGGATCTGGATGGAGGAGGAGAAAGAGTATCAGCTTATGTCTGCCGATGCCCAGAGCCATGGCTATCTGATCAGCGAGGAACAGGCTGGTCAAGTGATGTGGATGAACCTGCTGGGGTGGGAAGTATAAGGGGAAAATAAAGGGACAAAGCCTGAAAATAGCTTTGTCCCGTATATAAACCTAAACCAGCGGCTCATCATCCTCAGTGAGAATGGTCCCCTCTTCATCTTCTGCAAGTTCCACTGAAACTACATCCTCTGTTTCATCATCATCTTCTTCCGAAGAACCCCCATCTTCGGTCTCAGAAGGCTGTTTTTCCGCATAGACTGGTTCGGCATCCAGACGTTCATAGTCATAGAGATCATCATCGTCTACATAATCGTCATCCAGGAAGCCGTCCTCCTCCATGTGTACCTCTTCGGGCTCATCCTCCTTTTCATGCTCCTCCTTCCATTCCTCTTTTTTTGACTTCATGGAATTCAGTGCTATATGTGCGGTGTCCACAGCGGCAGATACAGCCTCATGGGCCGTATCAGAGAACAGGCTTCCTGCGTCCCGGAGCACATTTTTTGTAGCCTGAGCCATATCCTTGGCAGCTACTTTAAATTCGTCTTTGCTGGAGGTAAGAGAAATATAATTGCGGTTTACTTTCGCTGATTCAAAGGTACTGTCTTCAGATCCATCTTTTTTTAATTCACTATCCTCATCTTCTTCAAATTCCCTGAAATCCTTTTCCAGCTCTTTGTGATAGGTCTTATACTGGAGTACATAGGAAACACCGGCTGCCACAGCTCCGGATACGGCGGCTAAAGCGACCAGTTTTCCCCAACCTTTTTTTGCCATATAAATTCCCCTTTCTTTGATAAGTTGTCTGATTATGACTGTTTGCTATTATTGTAATACGAATGGGAAAAAAAATAAACATGAAATCATAAAAAAAATATTAAATTACAGGAAAATCATCCAGAGAAAGAAAATTTTTATCAGAATAAAACGGTTCTGAATTTTAAAGGCGGGATGCCCTCCTGTTTTTTAAAAAAGCTGATAAAACTGGATTCTCCTCCAAAGCCGCATTGGCAGGCGATTTCGTGAACGGGAAGTTCGGTGGTTTTTAAAAGCTCTTTTGCTTTGGAAAGACGAAGAGACAGCAGGTATTCATAGGGCGGAACACCGGTCTGGCGTTTAAACTGTCTGGAAAATTGGGAAGGACTCAGGCTGACTGCCTTTGCCATATGTTCAACCGTTATTTTTTCGGAATAATGTGCCTTCATATAGCGGACCGCTGCAAAGGACAAACTGTTTTCTCCCTCAGAATCCATGGTTTCTTCAAACAGGCCTGTGATCAGTGTATATATCCTGGAGGATAAGCGGCTGATGCTTATGGCTTCTCTGGCTTTTATAAGCTCAAAAAGCTCATAGATATGGGCAGGAATTACAGAAGCTGGGGAAATAATGCAGCCTCTTTTGATCATGAGCTCCTCAAAAAGCTCTTTTGTATTGCTGCCGGAGATATGGAGCCAGTATGTTTCCAGATGATTGTGGGTGCAGTACATGTGAGGTCCAAAGCAGTCTACCAGAGCGATTTCTCCGGCTTTTGCTGTGAGCTCACGTCCCTGATATAAAAAAGAAAAGGTACCGCGGACGATGTAAGCGATTAAAATACTGTCAAAGGAGCTGCGGTCTACCCGGTATCCACTGGTACAGTAAAAATGGCCTGCGCTTAAAGGGTAAAAAAAGAGCCTGGGATTAAAAGCGCCGGAATAGAAAAAAGCTCGGATGACTGTAAGATACCTTTTTGCATATTCCTCCTACTCTGCCATACAGCAGGATTTTGAAATTATTCGGCGGTATTTCAAAAGAAATTTCCGCTGCTTCATTGTATACTAAAACAGAACAGGGGTCAATCAATCAGCCTGTGAATCTTTAAGTCTATATAACAGAGGTGGCAGAGATGAAGTGTATTACAGAATTAAAGGATTGGGATTTTAAAATCCCGGAGCTTGGATTTGAAAAAAGAGTGACGCTTCCTTATACATGGAATGTGGAAAATGAGCGGCCGGTACAGCTTTACAGAGGACCGGCAGAATATACAACAGAAATTGAACTGGATGAAATGCCATGGGACAGGGCAGTGCTGTATTTTGGTTGTGTATTTCATACGGCCAGGGTATTTGTAAACGGAATACCGGCAGGAGGCCATACAGGCTCTGGATATACGCCCTTTGAGTTGGATATAACTGATTTGGCAGTACGGGGGAAAAACCAGATCTGTGTAGTCGCAGACAACAGTAAAAAAGAGGATATGCTCCCTCATGGACTGGATTATGACTGGGCGGATGACGGAGGGCTGCTCCGGGATGTATGTCTGATCCGGATGGAAAAGGACGATATTATGGAAATGAAAACAGGGTATGCCATTGAATCCATAAGCGGACAGACCTGCAGCGGTTATCTGGAGTTTTATATAAAAGGAACAGCGAAAGAGGCCCTGGTGCAGGTGTCGGAGTACAAAACCGGACACATAGTGCTGTCTGAAACGATCCATACAGACACGCTGGTCCGTATCCCCTTTGTGGGCCTTAAGCTATGGGCGCCGGAGCATCCCCAGCCAGAGCCCTTTGAGCACAGCAGAAAATGCCTGTCTCAGTTAAAACAGGCGGGCTGCGTATTTACCCGTTTCCACTGGCAGCAGGACAGAAAGATCCTGGACTGGTGCGATGAAAACGGACTTATGGTTCAGGAGGAGATTCCTTTCTGGGGACAGCCAAAGAAAGCCGGATCAGAGCAGCTTGCGCTGGCAAAGCAGCAGGCCGGGGAAATGGTGCATTATCACGGCAGCCATCCGTCCATTATCTGCTGGGGCGTTGGAAATGAGCTTGGGGGAGAACTTCCGGAAACCATTGCGTATGTAAAGGAGATGTACCGGTATTTTAAAGAACTGGATGGCAGCAGGCTGGTGAATTATGTTTCCAATACGGTTTCCAGAGATGCAAATGTTGATTTGGATGATGCGGCCATGTATGGCGATATTGCCATGTGGAATGAGTATCTGGGTCTCTGGCAGCCCTGTGAGGATGTAGAAGGGGTGCTCCGAAGGACGTATGAGAAGTTTGGCGGTATGCCGTCCATGGTTACGGAATTTGGATTGTGTGAGCCCGCTTTTGAAGGGGGCGATGAGAGAAGGGCGCAGATCTTAAGAGAGCGGATCCCGGTATATAAAAGCCTCGAAAATATGGCAGGCTATGTATGGTTTTCCTTAAATGACTATCGAACTCACTATGGGGAATATGGGGAGGGGAAAATGAAGCAGCGGATCCATGGGTCGACGGATCTGTATGGAAATGAAAAGCCTTCCTATGAGGTGTTCTGTGAAATTGAGTAAAATGGCGTTGTTTTAGTCATATTTGAGTAAGTGGCGCTGTATGATCTAATGATACTTCACAAATATTTTAGAAAATATTAGCACTCAACTCTTGACAGTGCTAATAAGCAGTGGTATAACTTACATTGTGAACAAAAGAAGCAGGAAACAGCAAAAGCTGAGAGAAAATAATGAATGATCACAAGGAGGAATCCAGATATGAAGTTAGTACCATTATTTGACAAGGTCGTATTAAAGCAGTTAGTTGCAGAGGAGACTACCAAGTCCGGCATCGTTCTTCCGGGAGCAGCAAAGGAAAAGCCACAGCAGGCAGAGGTAATCGCAGTTGGACCAGGCGGCGTGGTTGACGGCAAGGAAGTGGTTATGCAGGTAAAGGCCGGCGACACTGTAATCTATTCCAAGTATTCAGGAACAGAGGTAGAGCTGGATGACGAGAAGTATGTGATCGTTAAGCAGAGCGACATTCTGGCAGTAGTAGAGTAATCATTAAAAATACGGACTTATTTATAAATTTGGAGGTTGATTGACATGGCAAAGCAGATTAAATATGGCGTAGATGCCCGCAAGGCACTGGAAGCAGGCGTAAATCAGTTAGCAGATACCGTTCGCGTAACCTTAGGCCCTAAGGGACGCAACGTAGTTCTTGACAAGTCCTTTGGCGCACCGCTGATCACAAATGACGGTGTTACTATTGCAAAGGAAATCGAGCTTGCAGATCCATTTGAGAACATGGGCGCACAGCTGATCAAGGAAGTTGCTTCCAAGACAAATGACGTAGCAGGCGACGGTACTACCACAGCAACCGTTCTGGCACAGGCTATGGTAAATGAAGGCATGAAGAACCTGGCAGCAGGCGCTAACCCGATCATCTTAAGAAAGGGTATGAAGAAGGCCACAGACGCAGCTGTTGAGGCGATCAAGGCTATGAGCAAGCCTGTAGGCGGCAAGGCTCAGATCGCAAGAGTAGCAGCTATCTCTGCATCGGATGATGAGGTAGGTACAATGGTAGCTGACGCCATGGAGAAGGTTTCCAAGGACGGCGTTATCACCATCGAGGAATCCAAGACCATGAAGACAGAGCTGGATCTGGTAGAAGGTATGCAGTTTGACAGAGGCTACCTGTCCGCATATATGTGCACCGATATGGATAAGATGGAAGCAAATCTGGATGATCCATACGTTCTGATCACTGATAAGAAGATCTCCAATATCCAGGATCTGCTGCCTCTGTTAGAGCAGATCGTAAAGATGGGCGCAAGACTGCTGATCATCGCTGAGGATGTTGAGGGCGAGGCATTAACAACTCTGATCGTAAATAAGTTAAGAGGTACCTTCAATGTAGTTGCTGTCAAGGCTCCGGGCTACGGCGACAGAAGAAAAGAGATGCTTCAGGATATCGCAATCCTGACCGGCGGTACCGTTATTTCCGAAGAGGTTGGTCTGGATCTGAAGGATGCTACCTTAGATCAGTTAGGCCGTGCAAAATCTGTTAAGGTACAGAAGGAAAACACCATCATCGTTGATGGTGAGGGCGATAAGGAAGCGATTGCAGCAAGAGTGGCTCAGATCCGCAAGCAGATCGGTGAGACTACCTCTGAGTTTGATAAGGAGAAGCTGCAGGAGCGTCTGGCTAAGCTGGCAGGCGGCGTAGCTGTTATCCGTGTAGGCGCTGCTACCGAAACAGAGATGAAGGAAGCCAAGCTGCGTATGGAGGATGCATTAAATGCAACCCGTGCGGCAGTTGAGGAAGGCATCATCGCAGGCGGCGGTTCTGCATACGCACATGCTACCGTAGATGTTCAGAAGGTAGTAGACGGTCTGGAAGGTGATGAGAAGACAGGCGCTAAGATCATCTTAAAGGCTCTGGAGGCTCCTCTGTTCCACATCGTTTCCAACGCAGGTCTGGAAGGCGCTGTTGTTGTAAATAAGGTAAAAGAGTCTGAGGTTGGATGCGGTTTTGACGCATACAATGAGAAATTTGTAGATATGATCGAGGCTGGTATCCTGGATCCTGTAAAGGTTACAAGAAGCGCTCTGCAGAACGCTACCAGCGTTGCATCTACTCTGCTTACAACAGAGTCTGTTGTAGCAGCGATCAAGGAGCCGGCTCCCGCAGCTCCTGCAGCACCTGACATGGGCGGAATGTACTAATTTCCCTGTCAAAACTGGTAAAATATAAAACTACGGATTCCCTCTGGATCTGGGATTTATTCTCAGAACCAGGGGGGATTTTTGCGTAAATGAGGGTTTTTGAGAAAAGAAACGGGTACAGCCTTAATGAAAATGTAATACTTCTGTGCTTTTTTGTAAAAGAAAACTGTGATATACTGGAAAAATACATTGGATAGAAAACGAGGTACTTGATATATGAAACCATACAGATGGAAGCGGGTTCTTGGTATATGTACAGCTGCGGTCTTGGGGCTGTCTTTTCCGGCTTATGCGGTAACGATTACGCCTTTAAATCCGGAAACAGGACAAAGCTCTTCCTCAGAGCCTTCTGGAACGGGAGCACCTGCATCACAGGAAAATACAGAACGTTTAAATATTGCCCAGCCGGTTGTGTCCTCTGAGGGGGCGGTGCTCATGGACGGGGCTTCGGGAAAGGTGCTGTTTTCCAAAAATGGAGACACCCGCTATTATCCGGCCAGTATTACAAAGCTGATGACGGCTCTCTTAGTGGCAGAAAACTGTAGCCTGGATGATACGGTGACATTTTCAGCATCAGCTACTACAAATCTGGAATCAGGAGCTGTTTCCATCGGTATGGTGGAGGGCGATACCATGACGGTTCGCCAGTGTCTGTATGCCCTGCTTTTAAAGTCTGCTAACGAAGTAGGAAATGCGCTGGCAGAACACGTTTCAGGTAGTGTCCAGGCATTTGCAGACAGGATGAACGAGAAGGCGGTTAAACTTGGCTGTACCAACACCCATTTTACGAATCCCCATGGATTAAATGATCCGGAGCATTATACCACGCCAAAGGACATGGCGCTGATCGCCAGAGCTGCTTTTCAGAATGAGGTGGTAAGGACAGTAGCGTCCACCAGGACATACAGTCTTCCGGCTACGAAAAAGAATCCTTCCGGGCTTACGGTCACAATGGGACATAAGATGTTAAATCCCAATGATTCCCGTTATTATGAGGGGATAATCGGGGGGAAGACGGGTTATACCTCCAAGGCAGGAAATACACTGGTAACGGCGGCAGAACGGAATGGAGTCCGCATGATCGCGGTAGTGATGAAGAGCCGTTCCACCCACTATGTGGATACAAAGGCCATGCTGGACTATGGATTTGAGCTGGCAAAGGCAGGAGCGCTTGGAACAAACCAGACTGGGGGACAGAATGCAGGTTCTTCCCAGACAGGAGCGGGAAGCGGCGGTCCCGGAGCTGGTGCCGGCCCATCAGGGGCAGCCGGTGCTCCCGAAAGTACAGGAGCATCAGGAGTAACGGTTGTACCGGGAAATACGGGTGCTCCCCAGAACCCGGGAAACACGGGTGTTCCGGTCACAGGTACAGAGGGCGGACCTGGTGTTTCTTCTCAGCACGGCTGGGCAAAGACGGAAAAAGGCTGGAATTTTGTCAAGGATAACGGAGCAAAAGCCAGTGGGGAATGGGTTTCTGATGCAGAAGGAATCTATTGGATCGATGAAGATACATTTATGGCAAAAGGCTGGCGCCAGATTGATGGAAAGTGGTACTATCTGCGTTCCAACGGTGCTATGGCAAAAAACTACTGGGAAGAAAGCCAGGATGGAGTTTGGTACTATCTGGGAGCAGACGGTGTGATGATGACAAATGCCACAACCCCGGACGGATACCGGGTAGGAGCGGACGGAGCCTGGATCCGGTAGGGGATATTTCCGTATACAGGATGATCAACCGGCGATCGATTATAAAAATGCGGCAGACTGTTTGTGTGGGTCTGCCGCATTCTTCATGCAGTGTGCCTGATGGCATGCTGTTTTATTATTTTACGATAACTGCCTGATCAGTTACTTCTACGGTCTTTCCATCCGCCAGTCCAACGGTCTTTACAGAAGCAAAGCTGCCATTGATCTGATCGGCAGTCAGAACGGTCATGCCGGAAGCTGGCTGGGAATAATTGGTGAAATCAAGGATCAGGTCGCCGCCTGCATTTACAGTTCCGCCTACTGCGAGCATATCTTCAGGACCGCTGATCTTTAAGGTTAAATCACCCTCAGCGCCCTGTGTAAAGTCGCCCGAGATATTAAGCGCGCCGTTTACATTTTCTGTAATGGCTGCATGATTGTCTACAGAGCTGTATCCGAAGGCGTAAGGAGAGGCTGCGGTGAGCGTTCCTCCGTTTACATGGACGCCGCCGGTATAGCTGTTATTTCCCCACAGTTCCAGAGTGCCGGAGCCGTTTTTCGTAAGGCTTCCTTCTCCGTCGATGTCATTTTTCCACTGGTCAAAGGCATCAAAGCCGCCCTTGGAACTGTCCATGGTTACGGTTACGTCTGTATCAAAGGAGCCGTAGCCGTCGCCTGCTTCATAGAGGTTTAAGCGTCCCCAGCCCTCGGCGTCATCCAGAAATACATAGCCGGAGGGGAGGCCTGTGGAATACAGAACCCATCTGCGCTGGTCTGCATTCAGATAAGGGAATCTTGTTTCCAGAAGAACTTCTGCTCCCTTTGGAACACGCATAGGCTGTGTGGGATCACCGGTCTGAGGCATATTGTAGGTCATGCGTTCATTGTATCGGATGGCGTTTAATTCATCATCATCATAGTAGGTTACTTCCTTGGCAGAAGGATTCTTAAGAAGGATTTCTTCTGCTTCTTTGCGGGCGTCTGCCTTTAACTGGGCATTGTCCGGATCATTTAAGGCTGCGGCAGCCAGGGCCATTGCCATGGTGCGTCCGCCCATTACGTCCATAGGAGAGTGCATACCTGCGATGATGCGGTAATTTCCAATCTCAGATGCATTGGTAAGACATTCTTTAAACTGTTCCGGAACTGCATAGGCCAGAGAAAGGGATGCCAGATAGCCTGCGTTTGTGTGGCCGCTTGGGAAGCCGCCGTCCTCCATGGGCTTTGATGATACGCAGGGCTTTAAGGCCGGTACGATGGATACGTCGCTGCTCCAGCGGAAGGGGCGCATATACTGGAAATAAACCTTGGCAGGATTGCCGCTGGCATGAGGGCCGCGGACTGTATTTACAAGCTCTACCATGCTGCCGAGAGAGGAGGTTTCATCGGCCCAGGATCCATTTTCATTGCCCTTATCACTGTATTTTTTCGTTTCTGCATCAGCAGGGATGGCATCCGGCAGAGAGGTTTTCGCATTTGCCAGGTTTTTAAACGCGGTTTCATAGGAACCCAGTCCGTCCAGTGCGGACCAGTTCTGGTTCTGGCGGTCGGTGAGATAAGCCTGAACTTCCTGCTCCAGCGTGCGGTTCTGGGTCATGGTAATGCAGGTAAAGATATTCTGGTCCAGAAGACGCTTTCCGTCCTCGCCAAGCTTGGTTCCGTTATCCCAGCTGGATCCTGGCTCCCAGATGTTTAAGAAGGGGGAGAGAACCCCTACGACTGCATTAGACTCAGGGGACTGGTTTTCCATGGCATTTGTCTTGTAGGTATCTACAAAGTAGCCATGGGGACCCGGAACTGGTTCGATGGCAGCTGGATCAGTGGCAGCCATAACTGGTGTGGCAGTCATTGCCAGCGCTGCTCCAAGAGCACCTGCCTGCTTGATGAATTTTGAACGTTTCATAGAAAAAAAATCCTCCTCGCGAATCAATTTTAAATTCATCATAACAAAGAAAAACAGACAAAGACTACTCATATTTTGCGTGTTTTGAGAAGGGGAATATGCATTTTATGCGTTTTGGTAATGCCGGGGTAAAATTACGGTAAAATTACTGTTGTTCATCTGGGGCCGTAGGACGGTAGGAGGAGTGGTGGGAAGTCAGCTTGTAGTCCGAGGGAGACATACCGCAGAACTTTCGGAATACCCGGTTGAACTGTGAAAAACTGGAAAAACCAGTGGATTCTGCTACCTGCGTAATACGCATAGGTGAATTGAGCAGGAGATACTGGGCATTTTTAATCCGTGTCAGCTGGATGTACTGTACCACCGTGTAGCCAGTGACATTTTTAAACTGGTGGGACAGATAGTAGGGACTGATGTAAAATGTCTCTGCCAGAGCGGCCAGAGAAATATCTTCCGTGTAGTGGGTATGGATATAGTTGGTAATAGTATAAATCTTTTCTTTCACACCGTTTTCCACGTTAGGAACGTAATGGTTTAGCCCCTGCATTTCATACAGGAGAAAGAGAAATTCCGTAAATTTGGTGTGTATCAGAAGATTGCGGATATTGACATTGGGCGTATCTTTGGCAATCATTACGATTTCATTGAGCTTCTGGTATAAACGGTTCTGTTCCTCTTTGTGAAAACGAAAAATGGGTACAGAGCTGTTAAAAACGGAAAGGATTTCCTTATAGCCGGAAGCACCGTAATTCATCTGTTTTGGCAGCATAAATCCAATGATGATACGATCGCTGGGCGGGCCGGGCAGATATTCGGACTGATGGAGCACCGATGGAGGGAGCAGCACCAGATCATTGGCAATGATATCATAGCGTTTTCCCTCTACGAAATGGTATGCCTTTGGGCTTAAGAGGATCATCAGTTCATAAAAGCTGTGAAAATGTGGAAAATCCATGTTGATAGCGTGACTTCGTTTATCGTAGTCAAAGTAATAAAAGGTAGAGTTTTCAATGGGTGTGGCTACCTCATTGATAATAATGGAAAAGCCTTCTTCGTAGAGAAGCGGAGAGTTGTGGTAGGTTTTCATAAGTGTGTTCCCCCTGAACATAGTAAACAGTTATATTTCATTCAGTAAAACACAGAAAAACAAAAAATGCAATACCCAAATATCATAAAGACAAAATTGAAATAGTTATTGCTTTAAAAAGCAGGTATACTGTAGTATAATGTTAAAAAATAATAATCATAGGAGACATCATAATGCAGATACCAGGCTATTTTGAGGATATGAATTATTTACATGTAAATACAGAGCCGGATCGGGCGTATTATATTCCAGCTTCTGGCAAAGGCTGTTACTTTCTGGATCGGGAGAAATCAGACAGGTTTCTCCTTTTAAGCGGTTCCTGGCAGTTTCAGTATTTTGAAAGCGTATACGATCTGCCGCAGGAGTTCTGGAAGGAGGGAGCAGGAAAGGGAAAAGAGGTGCAGGTTCCTGCCGTATGGCAGAGTTACGGCGTGGATGGAAACCAGTATATCAACACCCGGTATCCATTTCCCTTTGACCCGCCCTATGTGCCGAGGGAAAATCCCTGCGGGCTGTATGAACGAAGTTTTGAGTACAAATGCTGTCTCGATGCTCCGGAGGCATTTTTGAACTTTGAGGGTGTGGATTCCTGCTTTTATGTGTGGATCAACGGAATCTTTGTGGGATATTCCCAGGTATCCCATTCCACCAGTGAATTTCACATTACCCGGTATCTGAAAGAGGGTGAAAACCGCCTGACCGTACTGGTGTTAAAATGGTGTGACGGAAGTTATCTGGAGGATCAGGATAAATTACGTATGAGCGGCATTTTTCGTGATGTGTATGTGCTGAGACGTCCTAAGGAGGCAGTCCGCGATTACTTTATCCGTCCTTATATCCGGGAAAATGGGGCAGAGGTTTGTATGGAGCTGTCCTTTTATGGCAACAGCCGTCCTGATGGCCGGATCCGTGTGCTTGACCCGGAGGGAAAGGCAGTCTGGGAACAGAGCTGGAACGAAACAGCAGATAGGGATCAAATACGGTTTTATCTGGAAAACTGCCGTCTGTGGACCGCAGAAACGCCCTGGCTTTATACCGTTGAGATCCAGACCGAAAAGGAATGGATCACCGACCGATTTGGCATCCGTGAGATTTCTGTGGAAAACGGTGTTCTGTTTATCAACAAAACACCGGTAAAGTTCCACGGAGTGAACCGCCATGACAGTGACCCTGTTACTGGCTATGCCATAAGCAGACAGCAGATGGAACGGGATCTTAAGCTGATGAAGGAGCACAATGTAAATGCCGTCCGTACCAGCCATTATCCAAACAGTCCCCAGTATTACCACCTGTTTGACGAGATGGGTTTTTATGTAATGGATGAGGCGGACAACGAGAGTCACGGTACGGATAAGGTATTTAAAAAGGTGGATGACTGGGATACCCATGTAAAGAAGTGGAACCGTACGATTGCAGATAATCCTGCATATACGGAGGCGGTTCTGGACCGTACAAGACGCTGTGTGGAACGGGATAAAAACCATGCCAGCGTACTGATGTGGTCCATGGGAAATGAAAGCGCCTACGGCTGTGCCTTTGAAGCAGCCATGGCCTGGACGAAGGAGAGAGACGATACCAGGCTGTGCCACTATGAGGGCGCCAGATATGTGCCGGATGTAAAGAAATATGATTTTTCCAATATGGATCTGTACAGCCGGATGTACCCGGATCAGGAGGAAATCATACGGTATTTTGAGGAGCAGGAAAGCCGTACGTTTTCTGAAAATCTTCCCTTTATGATGTGCGAATATGCGCACGCTATGGGAAACGGACCGGGAGACCTGGAGGATTATTTTGAATTGATCCACCGATATGATGGAATGTGTGGCGGCTTTATCTGGGAATGGTGCGATCATGCAGTAAAAACCGAATCAGGCTTTCTTTATGGCGGAGATTTTGGGGAAGAGCTTCATGACGGAAATTTCTGTGTGGACGGACTGGTGTCTCCGAACCGGATTCCACATCCGGGCTTAAGGGAATTTAAAAATGTATACCGCCCGGCCAGGATTCAGAGCGCAGATTGGGAAACGGGAGCGATTGTCTTTAAAAACTATATGGATTTTACAGACCTTAAGGACTATGTGTATCTGAAATGGGAAGCGGTTCAGGATGGGATCATCATAGAGGAAAGTATACAGAAGGAGCTGCCGTCCGTACTGCCTCATACGTGCGGTACGGTGTATTATACAGGGAAGCTCCCTGAAAATGGAAGCTGCTTTTTGAGAGTGAGATATCTGTTAAAATCTCCGGTTCCAGGACTTAAGGAAGGCTGGGAGCTTGGCTTTGATGAGATCCGGATGCCGGAGACTGCGGCTGGAAGGCAGGAGAAAGCTTTGGGATGTGAAAGCCGGCCTGCAGCCTGCTCCGGCGCACTCACACTGGAGCAGACAGAGCGTCGGATTACAGTAACCGGGGCGGATTTTACCTATGTGTATGATACCTTCTCAGGAGCTTTCTCCGGGATCAGAAAGGGAGAAAAGGAATACCTCATCCGTCCCATGGAGTACAATATCTGGCGTGCCCCAACGGATAATGACCGAAAAATCCGGCTGGAGTGGGAGAGAGCTGGCTATGACCGCACCAAGGTGCGTACCTATACCACAGAGGCTCGTTTGAGAGAAGACGGCTCTGCAGAGCTTGTGACAGAGCTGTCTCTGTCGGCCGTTCATATCCAGCGTATTTTAAATATAAAAGCCAGCTGGCTGATCCATAGGGATGGCTGTATCCAGGTGAAGCTGGATGTAAAAAAAGATATGGAATTCCCATTTCTGCCAAGATTCGGCCTGCGCCTGTTCCTGGATCAGAGTCTTGACCGGGTACGATACTGCGGAATGGGGCCGGATGAAAGCTATCCGGATAAGCATCAGGCGTCCTGGCACGGTATTTTCGAGGGAGATGTGCGCACTATGCACAGGCCTTATCTGAAGCCTCAGGAGTATGGTTCCCACTGGGACTGCAGCTGGTGTGAGATTTCAGGAGAAGAGATGAGCTTTCAGGCTTCATCGAAAGAAGGCTTTATGTTCCAGGCCTGCGAGTATACTCAGGAGGAACTGTCCGAAAAAGCACATGACTTTGAACTTAAGGAGGCAGGATGCACTGTTCTCTGCTTGGATCACAATCAGAGCGGCATCGGATCCGGAAGCTGCGGGCCTCAGCTGCTGGAAAAATATCAGTTCAATGAGCCTGAATTTTCCAGAACCTGGGTTATAACTCCGGGAAAGCGCAAAGAATAAACAGGAGAGAAAACAGAAAATGAAACGAACAAAGTGGATTGCATTTTTATGCTTTGCTTTTTTAATGGCAGGTCTTGGAGCAAATGACGCCCTTCGAGGGATCTTTGCCCCTGTGTTCCAGGAACGGTACGATTTAAACGGGAGCCAGCTTTCGTTGATTGTTACTATCAGTTATGTGGGAAATCTGCTGTTTTTAAGCATCGGAGGGAAGCTTCTGGATCTGTTTCCCAGAAAGAATGTGGCTGTGGCGGTAACGGCTGTCTGGGCGGGAGCAGTTGCCCTAAATCTGGTGTCCGACAGCTATATATGGATTCTGGTATCCATGTTTTTTGCTCTGGGAGCATCCACCCTTTTAAATACTACGGTCAATATATTGACTCCGGCGGTGTTCGCAGGATATGCGGGCCTTATGGTAAATGTGCTGTTTTTTATCCAGGGGATTGGTACCAGCGGAAGCCAGCTTCTGCTGGGAAGATACGCCTTCCACTATGCAGGATGGAAATGGATTAACGCTGCCCTTTTGATTGTGGCCTTTCTGGTAATTGTCCTGTTTTTCTTTTTAAAGATCCCAAAACAGGGAGAGGAGAAGGAGCGGGAGAAGGAAATTCTTAAAAAAGAGCCGGATTCAAAGATATTCTGGATTTTTATTGCCATGATGGGCTGTTATTTTATTGGGGAACACGGCATCATGAACTGGCTGATGTCCTACTGTATCTCTGCATTTTCCATGGAAGCCTCCAGCGCTTCTGCAAGCCTGTCCCTGTTCTGGGGCGGCATGACGGCAGGACGTCTGATGTTTGCTCCCGTGGTTCAGAAAATGGGCGCGGTAAAGAGCATGAAGCTCTTTGGCGGCATCGGAACGGTGATGTTCTGCGCCGGCTGTATCCTGGGAGAGAGCGGCGTATGGGTTCTGGGAGCATCAGGCTTTGCGCTGGCGATTTTGTATCCCACCATGGTGCTTTTGATCCAGCAGATTTATCCGGTTCAGACCGCAGCCACCCGTACAGGCGTTATCATCAGTGCGGCTACGGTAGCAGATATTGTGTTTAATCTGCTCTTTGGCGCAGTTTCCTCCAAGTGGGGGTATGGCATCAGCTTTATGATCCTTCCTGTGGCTATGGCTGTTTTTTATGGTTTGTATCTGAGGCTCGCAGGAAGTTTGAAAAGAAATTGAGGAAAAATGAAAATAGAAAAGGGAGAACGGGCAGATGGATGTAATGAGAAACAGAATACGGCCGATTTTAGACAGTTTGAGACAGTGGCGCTGCCGTTTCAGTGAAGAACTGACAGAGGTAGAAATCCGTCCGGGCGATTATCATTTTTCAGAGAAGCTGGATGCAGATCAGCTGAAAGACGGATGGATGCCTTTTGGAGCTTGTGAAACATGGGGAGGAAGGGACCGACATTTCTGGTTCAGGACAAAGGTTGTGATACGAAAGGAATGGGCGGGAAAAGAAGTACGGGTGACCCTGAACACGGGTGCAGATGATATATGGAATACAGATAATCCTCAGATTATGGCATATAAAAATGGGATTTTATCGGGAACCATGGATATGAACCATCAGGATTTGATCTTGGCAGAAGAGGCGGAGGAGGCAGAGGTTTTTGAACTGGTATTTTATGCCTATTCCAACAGTGAAAATCCGACAAACTTTTTCCATCTGAAAGCCGCTGTTTATGACAGGGAAATCGCAGATCTGTACTATGATTTAAAGGTTCCTTTTGAGGCGGCAGAGCTTTGTTCCGAGGAGGATCTGGATCGCATTGAGGCCATGAAATTTTTAAATACCGCCATTTCCGGTCTGGACTTGAGAAAGCCCGGTTCAGAGGAATTTTATCAGTCTGTAAGGGAAGTGCGGGAATATGTGAAAAAAAATTTGCCAGATATATGCCGCAGCAGCCGGGTAACCGTTCACTCCATTGGACATACCCACATTGATGTGGCGTGGAAATGGCCTTTGAGACAGACCAGGCAGAAGGCAGTCCGCAGCTTTCAAACGGTACTGAATCTGATGGAACAGTACCCGGAATATAAATTTATGTCCAGCCAGCCTCAGCTTTATGAGTTTGTAAAGGAGGAAGCTCCGGAGCTGTTTGAGAAGATCAAAGAAAAGATTCACGAGGGACGCTGGGAGGCAGAAGGAGGAATGTGGCTGGAACCGGACTGTAATCTGGCTTCCGGTGAGTCATTGATCCGCCATATTCTCTACGGAAAACGTTTTTTTGAAAAGGAACTGGGAGCTCAAAAACAGGAAGTGCTCTGGCTGCCTGATGTGTTCGGCTACAGTGCAGCCATGCCGCAGATCATGAAAAAATCAGGCCTTTCCTATTTTATGACAACAAAGCTTGGCTGGAATGAGTACAATGTATTTCCCTATGATACCTTTATGTGGAAGGGAATTGACGGAAGCCAGGTTCTGACCCATCTGATCACAACCAGAAATTATCTTCCCGGATGCAGTCTTAAGGATATGCCAAACGGAAGCACCACCTACAACGGACTTCAGAATCCCAGCCAGATTAAGGGAACCTGGCAGAGATACCAGAACAAGGAAACAAGCTGTGATGTTTTAACCTGCTACGGATATGGGGACGGAGGCGGAGGTCCTACAGAGGAAATGCTGGAGCAGAGCCGCAGAATGGAAAACGGCGTTGTGGGTGTACCCTGTGTACGTCAGACCTTTGTAAAAGACTTCTTCCATATTTTGGAAAACAAGATGGACCGAAACTGTCTTCCTTCCTGGAGCGGAGAATTGTATCTGGAATTTCATAGAGGAACATATACCTCTCAGGCAAAAAATAAGAAGTATAACCGGATCTGTGAATTTATGATGGCAGATGCAGAGTTTTATTCCGTTTTGGCAAATGGATTGGGAAATGGATATGAGTATCCTGAAAAAGAGCTGGAAAAGAACTGGAAGCTTTTGCTTTTAAACCAGTTTCACGACATTCTGCCCGGTTCATCCATAAAGGATGTGTATGAGGACTCAGCTGTCCAGTATGAAGAAATCCTCAGATCAGCCGGAAGAATTGCAGAAGGGGCAGGAAAAGCCATTTTGTCCTCATTAAAGGAAAATGGAAATAATAAAGAGGGATTGGCTGTCTTTAATCCATTAAGCTTTCGCCGGACTTCTGCAGCAGAGCTTTCGGCAGAAGAGGCCCGATGGGCAGAAAATGGTCTGAAAGGGGGTTGTCCGGAGGGAATGATCATACAGAGAACAGGGGAAGGCGGTATGCTGATTCTGGTAAAGGATGCTCCTTCCAAAGGCCTTGGAGTATATGAAAACAGTGTATTCGATATACAGGTAGAGGAGCCGGTGATCCGCAGTCTTGTAACCGATGAACGGGGCTGGCCCATCAGTCTGGATACACCCTTTTTCCATATGGAATTTGACCCACAGGGAGAGATCAGCTGCATACGGGATCTGAGAGAATCCAGAGAGCTGTTAAAAAAAGGTGCTGTGGGAAATGAGCTTATTGTATATGAGGACCGTCCCATGGAGTTTGATGCCTGGAATATTGACGCTGGATACAGAGAAAAGAAATGGAAATTCGGAGGGGTTACGGAGTTTTACCTGGAAGAAAACGGGCCTGTGAGAGGCAGCCTTTTGATCCGCCGTCATTTTCTGGATTCTGTTTTAGAGCAGAGGATCTGTTTTTATTCCCATACCGCCAGGATCGATTTTAAGACAAAGGCAGACTGGAGAGAGAGCCAGCTTCTTTTAAGAACTTCGTTCCCCCTTGATATACAGAGCAATGAGGCAGATTTTGAGATTCAGTTTGGAAATGTGAAGCGTCCGGTTCATCAAAATACGACCTGGGATCAGGCACGTTTTGAGGTATGCGCCCATAAGTGGATGGATCTGTCCGAGTATGGGTACGGAGCCGCTGTTTTAAATGACTGTAAATATGGATGTGACATCCATGATTCCGTCATGAGCCTGACTCTGATCAAATCCGGAATTTTCCCGGATCCCCAGGCAGATCAGGGACTGCATGAGTTTACATATTCCCTCTATCCCCACAGGGGAGATTTCAGAAGAGGACGAGTGATTCAGGAGGCGTACGACTTAAATTGTCCTCTGACCGTACAGAAACAGAGCGGAATCAAAAAGGGAGAATGGTCCTTCCTTCAGATTTCCGAGGAAAATATTTTTGCAGATACAGTAAAGAAGGCAGAAGAGGGCGATGACCTGATCATTCGGCTGTATGAGGCATATGGAATGCGTACCAGGGTACATCTGGTATTTCCGTTATTTTCTGATTTTGATGCGGCAGTCTGTGATCTGATGGAGCAGACGGATCAAAAGACACAGTCCTTTGTTTCAGAGACAGAACTGGTGCAGAAGGGACAGACTCTGGAGTTTGAGATGAAGCCATATGAAATTTTCTCTATTCGCCTTACACCAAAGTGCTGCAGGTAAAACCAGGATTATAAGAGCAAAGATAGAACTAAAAAGCAATATATACAATATTATATATCAAAAAAGGCAAAAACAGTGTTGAAATTGATGGATTAAAATGATACTATGGGTTTATCAAAAGCAGTTACGAGGAAATGCAAAAACAAGAAGTATTAAGGAGGACATTATTATGAAGAAGAAAGCAGCAAGAGCATTGGCAGGCGTTCTTACCTTGTCTATGGCAGCAGCGCTGACAGCCTGCGGCGGTTCTGATTCCGCAAAAAAAGGAGGAGAGACAGCAGCGGCAGCAGAAAGTTCAGGCCCTATCACAGGACAGACTCTTTCTGTTATGCTTTCTGAGGAGCCGGGAGAGCAGGATGCTCTTGGAAACGTTTTAAACCATTGGGCGGAGGAAAGCGGAAACACGATCAAAAAGATCATTATTTCCCATGATGATATGAGAAGCAAGTTCCCGGCTATGGCTAAGAATAAAGACCTTCCGGACATTGTTTCCACTACTTTCCTTCATCAGATCTATCCGGATGAGTTCGTAAACATGGAAGATGTGGTTGATCTTTCCAAATTTAACCAGTCTGCGCTGAATATCGTAGGCAAGTCCTATTCTTCCGACGCGATTACAGGTATTACAGAGCAGTTTACAACGACCTGTGTCTTCTATAATAAGGATGCTTTTGCTGCAGCAGGCATTGAAGCTCCTACACCGGAAAATCCATGGACCTGGGAGCAGCTGTATGAGAATGCCGCAGTGCTTCAGGAAAAGGGCGGCGTAAAGTATGGCTTTGCAGCTGACGTATCAAGAGCACGTTACGATATCATGATGTATGCAAACGGCGGTTCTCTGGTAGAAAAGGATGGGGACAGCTTTAAGGTAACCGTAAACAGCCCTGAAAACATTGCAACCCTGGAGCGTTTTGTGCAGGCGAACAACGAAGTAATGCCAAAGGCAATCTGGGCAGGCGGCACCACAGATAACCCGGTTGAGTACTTCAAGAACGGAGATGCAGCGATCCTGTTATCCGGTTCCTGGAACTACAACACCTTCACAAATGAAATTTCCAAGTTTGATTTCGGCGTAATGCCTTCTCCAAAGGGAAGCGAGTGCCAGTCTTCCATCATTGGCGGCGCAGCTCTTGCAATTCCTCAGAACGGAAAGAATTCGGAGCTGGCAAAGCAGTTCGTACAGTGGCTGTTTGAAGAGGAACACTACAAGGAGTACCTGCAGCTTCACAAGGGTCTGTCTGTTATGAACGATGTTGCTTATGAGCCTGAGACTGACAAGGCAAAGGAAGACTTTGCGCTGATGCAGGGCGAGACCGCTTATGTAACCGATACATTTATGACAGATGAGAGTTCTTCCTGGAGAAATTACAAGGATAATGAGTACAGAGATGCATTAAAGCGCGCTGTATCCGGAGAGATCACAGCAAAAGAGGCTTTGGACGGATTTGCAAAGCAGCTGTCTGAGGCTTCCAACTGGAGTATGGCATACTAATTATACCAGACGAAAAACGGTCCATTCTTTTTTGGGGAATGGGCTGTTTTTTTGTTGCAGAGAGGATGGATTGCTGGTAGAATAAAAAAGCAAAAACCTGCATATAAAGCAAAATATGCGATATTATTATACCTAAAAGACAAAATAAATGTAGAAATTGACTTATCAAAGTGTTAAGATAAATCCAGAAAGTGATGGAAGCGAGGAACGCCTTCCGATGAAAGGAGCGAGAGGATGAAATACACAGCAGCAGATATTGACCGTTACATTGATCTGTATCTTAACAGCTTTGAAAAGGTTCTTTACGAAGAGGATTCCCAGTTTATGGAGGGGATGAAGACACGGAGTCTGGCCGGCGATGATATCAGGCGGTATCAGTTTTGGGAGTGGACTCAGGGCGTAGGCCTTTATGGAGTATGGAAACTCTACAAGGAGACGAAAGATGAGAGATATATGAATATCCTGACCTCTTATTATGAGAGGCAGTTAAAAATCGGGCTTCCTTCCAAGAATGTAAATACGGTGACGCCTCTTTTAGCCATGTCTTTTGTGGCAGAGGAAACAGACAACGAGCGATACATGGAGGTCTGCCGGGAATGGGCAGCATGGATCTATGCAGATTTTCCAAGGACAAAAGAGGGCGGCCTTCAGCATATTACTTCAGATACCTTAAATGAGGGTGAACTGTGGGATGACACATTATTTATGACGGTTCTGTTCCTGGCAAATATGGGCCGGATCCTGGGAGAAAAGAAATATCAGGATGAGGCAGAATATCAGTTCCTGCTTCATATCAAATATCTCACGGACCGCAAAACAGGCCTCTGGTATCACGGCTGGTCCTTTAAGGAAAAGAGCCATTTTGCAGCAGCCTTCTGGGGCAGAGGAAACTGCTGGATCACAGCGGCGATCCCGGAGTTTTTAGATCTTTGTCCCTGCAGTCCAAGCGTGGAAAAGTTCTTAAAAGAAACCTGGAAGCGCCAGGCAGAAGCTCTGATCCAGTATCAGGAGCCTACAGGAATGTGGCATACGCTCATTGATGATAAGACCTCTTATGTAGAGTCCAGTGCTACCTGTGGATTTGCGTATGGCATTTTAAAGGGGGCTGAACTGGGACTGGCAGAAACAGACTGGGTGGAAGCTGCTCTTAAGGCTCTTGAACCCATTATGGAATACACCGATGAGACCGGCGTTGTAAACCAGGTATCCTACGGAACACCTATGGGACGTGAAACAAAGGATTTCTACAAAGAGATTGAGCTTAAGCCAATGCCATACGGACAGGCTCTGGCCATGCTTTTCTTTATGGAATGCAGGAAGCATATAAGTGATTTTTAAGGAAGGATCAAGGAGGAAATCGATATGAAAAAGAGTAGAAGGCAGTCATTCTGCCATACGCACAGCTTTTGGCTGTTCGTACTTCCATCGCTGGCATTATTTGCAGTATTTTTCTTGGTGCCTCTGGTTTTAAGCATCTGGTTTTCATTCACTAATTATGATGGCTGGAAGACCATGGATGTAATTGGTTTAAAGAACTATACAGATATTTTAAAGGATGGAGATTTTTATAAGACAGTAGGACGGACTCTTTTATATACAGTCTGCAACCTGCCCTTTAAGATTGCTATTCCCCTGCTTTTAGCAGCACTTGTTACCTCCAGATTGGTAAAGGGAAAGACACTGATGCGTACCCTGATCTACATCCCGGTTCTTTTATCGGCTCTGGTAGCAGGTATTACAATTAACTGGATGTTCGGACAGGAATACGGTCTGATCAATTTTATTTTACAGAAAATGGGAATCGATCCTCTTCAGTGGTCTTTAAATCCCATTTTGGCAACAGTGGTGATCAGTGTGGCATCCAACTGGATTTCAGCAGGATACTATATGCTTTTATATGTAGGCGGTATCAATAATATCAACCGGGAGCTGTATGAGGCAGCAAGTGTAGACGGTGCAAAGAAGATCCAGGCATTTACCAATATCACACTTCCCCTTCTGATGCCCACTACTTTTATCGTACTCCTTCTTTCTACCGTATCTCTTTTAAAGGAATACGCGCTGGTACAGGGTATTTCTCTTGGAGGACCCGGCTCCTCGACTACATATATGGTACAGTACATTTTTGATCAGGGCTTTAATCAGTATAAGTACGGATACGCTTCCGCAGCAGGCATTCTTATCAGCCTTCTGTTTATCGTGATCGCAGTGATACAGTTTAAAGCAACCCAAGGCGGAGGTGAAGTATAATGGAAGGATCAGCAAAGCGCAAAGTAGAAACCATCTGTATGACCGTTTTAGGACTGGCAGTAGCAGGACTCATGGTTTTCCCGATCATCTGGCTGGGATTCAGCTCATTTAAGCCTTCTTCCGAGCTGTTTGCCTATCCCTTACATCTTTTCCCGCAGGCTCCTACCGGTGAATCCTACATCAGCGTAGTGGCAGACGGATTTTTTAACTATGTAAAAAACAGTCTCTTTCTGGCAGTGGTAGGTACCGTGATCACTGTTGTGATCAGTGCCATGTGCGGCTATGCTCTTGCCATCTACCGCAAGGAGATCCCCTATGTGAATAAGGTATTTGCCGTATTCCTGTTAGGAACCTTGATCCCCGGAGAGATCCTGACCATCGCACAGTTTACCGTAGTCAGTGAAATGGGGCTTTACAATAATATCTGGGGCTGCATCCTTCCGGTTGTAACCACCACAACAGGTATTTTCATGTACAGACAGCACTATATGTCCATTCCCTTGGAGCTTGCAGAGTCTGCAAGACTGGACGGCGCTTCCGAGTTTCGGATTTTCCGCTCCATCATGCTTCCCCTGGGATCTTCAGTTACCATTACATTGACGATCTTCTCCTTTATGTGGCGTTGGAATGATTATATTCTGCCTCTGATGGTGCTTTCCGATCAGGAAAATTTTACCATACAGATCGCGATCAAGAGCTATATCGGAACCATGGGTGTGGACTGGAACTCCATTTTGGCAGCTTCTATTTTATCTATCCTTCCTATTATCGTTATTTTCATTATCTTACAGCGTTATATCACCGGCGGCCTGGCTGCCAGCGGTGTAAAGGGCTAAAAACGGAGGCTTATAATGGAACGTTATATGGCGCATCTGCTGAAGGGAGCAGAATACAGAACAAGACAGTTTATGGGAAGTCAGGTGAAAAATCCTGCCTCCCTGCAGTACGGAGGGATCAAAGGAGATATCTGGGAGGCAAAGCCGACGATCTATGCCCTGGCTTCTGCCCTGGCTGTGTATTTCCATGAGGACAGCTGCTTTTATAAGAGTAAGGAGCTGTATCAGGCAGTGGATCTGGCCCTTGATTTTATTGCCAGAACCCAGAGAGAGGACGGAAGCTTTGACTATCCCTCCTGCAACTTTAAATCAGCAGCAGATACTTCCTTCTGTTTCAAACGGCTGATTGCAGCCTACCGTCTTCTGGTAAAATATGGGAATCCCGCTGATGAGGCTATTAGAGTTTTAAAGGAAAAGTATTTAACCATTATGCATAAGGCTCTGGATGCAATCCGTGAGGGGGGCTTCCATACGCCGAACCATCGATGGGGGATCGCAGCGGCTCTTCTTCAGGGCTCCAATCTCTTTGCCGCAGAAAAAGAGTTTGCCGCAGGGCTTAAAAACCGGGCAGAACAGTATCTGGCAGAGGGCATTGACGGAGACGAGGACGGAGAGTATGCGGAGCGGTCCACGGGAAATTATAATGCAGTGGTAAACAATGCCATGATGGCCATGTATCAGGAAACAGGTGACGAGGCATTTTTAGGCTATGTGGAGCGCAACCTTTCCATGATGCTGACCTACATGGATCCGGACGATACCATTTTTACCCAGAATTCTACCAGACAGGATCAGGGAAAGCTGGAATATGCGGATAAATATTTTTACCAGTATCTCTATATGTGCAGCAGAGAGAAAAATCCTGCCTTTGACGGGGCTGCCCACAAGATTATAAAGGACAATATGGAGCGCGGAGATCTGGCTCCCGACTGTCTGCACATTGTGATGAACCATGATGAAATGATGGGATATCATTTTGAGGAATACGGATTTTTGGAGGAATACCGCAAGTTTTTCCGCCATGCAGGCGTACTCCGGGTAAGAAAGCCCTCTTATACTTATACTGTGTTAAACGGAAAGAGTGCATTTTTGTATTTCAAATCCAAAGGAACCACACTCTGCGTAAAAATTGGAGAGAGCTGCTGTGACATCCGCAATTTCATTCCTCAGACCATAGAGGAGCTGCCCGATGGCTGCCGCCTGGAGGCGGAGGCACAGAGCTGGTATTATCTGCCCTTTAAGGAAAAGCAGGATACCTCTGACTGGTGGAAAATGGATCAGAGCAAGCGGGAAAAGCTTATCAGCAGCCGGTTAAAGACAACTCTTGAGATCCGGGAAAAGGAGCAGGGTCTGGAGCTTAACTTAAAGGCAGAGGGCCTGGATCGTCTTCCCTTACGGCTGGAAATCTGTATTCCGGCAGGCGTTTCCATCGAGCATCCGGCCTTTGCACTGGAGGCAGGTGCCGGAGAGAGCATGATATTAAAGGATGGGTATCTGGAAATTCATGACGGTTTAACAACCGTGGAGATCGGCCCCGGTTTTGGAGAGCACTCTTTTAAGGGGCATTATTCAGGAGAAGAGATTAACAGCGCCGGTTATACGGTGTATGCAAACGGCTATACCCCTCTTGAAAAGCATTTCTCCCTTATGGTAAAATAAACCAGATCATAATCTATGAATACATAAAGGGGAAACAATATGCTGAGAATCGGAATTGATCTTGGGGGAACAAAAATCGCTGCCGGACTGGTAGATGAAAACAGAGTGCTGGGGCCGTCCATTCAGGAACCCACGGGCCTGCCAAGGCCTGCCGGAGAGCTGGCAGAGGCTATTTACCATCTGGCATACCGGCTTTTAAAGGAACAGGGACTTACCTTTCAGGATGTGGAAAGTGTGGGGATCGGCATTCCGGGAACGGTAAATAAGGAAACGGACTGTATCGAGTATGCCAATAACTTTGTTTTTGAAAACGTTCCTTTTCTTAAAATGTTAAAGGAGCTTTTCCCATGCCCGGTTTATGGGGAAAATGACGCCAAGGCAGCCGCCTGGGGCGAATATCTGGCCGGTGCGGGACGGGGAAGCCGTTCCATGACAGCCGTAACCCTGGGAACCGGAGTCGGCGGAGGCATTATTTTAAATGGAAAGATTTTAGAAGGCCACAATGGGGCAGCCGGAGAGCTGGGCCATATGGTGATCCATCAGAATGGACGCCCCTGTACCTGCGGGCGGAGAGGCTGTCTGGAGGCCTATGCTTCTGCTACCGCTCTGGTGAGCCGTGCAAAGGAGGCAATGGAGCATTGTGAAACATCTATGCTTTGGAACCTTTGCGGAAGAAATCTCTCAGAAGTAAATGGCAGGATCATCTTTGAGGCTTCTAAAAAAGGAGATCCGACGGCCTGTGAGGTATTGGACAGTTTTACAGAGGATTTATCGGACGGAATTGCCAATATCATCAATATCCTTCAGCCGGAGGTGCTTTGCATCGGCGGAGGCTTAAGCGGAGCCGGGGAAGCCCTCCTTGCTCCTGTAAGGGAGAAAACAGCTCCGAAGATTTATTCCAGAGCTTCAGAGAAAAACACCCGTATCGTGTTAGCAGAGCTTGGAAATGGGGCAGGCATCATAGGAGCGGCCTGCTTAAATGAGCAGATGAGCAAAAACTAAGGAAAAATTTTGACATATGATGAAAAGCTGATATAATAGCTTTGACCCGTACACGGCCCTGTTTACATACCGTTTTAAGGTTGTAAACAGGGCTGCTGTTATATATGGCAGTGCCTGAAAAGGCCTGACAGGGAAGCCGGACCTAGAAGAAGCAGAGCCGACAGCTTCTTAAAAAACGGCGCAGCCCCCGCTACTGTACTGAAGGACGAAGTCTTTAGATATGTCACTGGCATAAAAGCTGGGAAGGCAAAGACGGAGGATGAATTTAAGCCAGGAGACCTGCTGCCATGAGAGGATGCATAAAATGCATACGGGATCATATACTTTCGGAGGGAAAGAACATGAAACAGAAAAAACTGGTAAAAACAGTGATCCTTGTCCTGAGTGCTGCCATGATAGGCGGCTGTGGTGCACAGGGAAGCAATCAGGGTGATTCTCAGGCAGTACAGGAAACGAGTGCAGCCGTTTCAGAATCCCAGAGCAGCTCTGACGGAGCTTATGAGCCTGTAACCATTGTAAATGGAGAACGGGAAATCACATTTACAAAGATGCCGCAAAAGGTACTTTGTGCGAATCTTTATGCAGCAGAAAATATGGTTATGCTGGGGTTGGGAGACCGTGTAGTTGGACGTATTGCTCCGGCGAATCCGGCAGAGCGCCCTCTTCCGGAGTTGGAGGACGAATTTGCTGCGATTCCGGAGGTGGAGAAATCCCATGAAAATGCAGTGGCTTTAGGAACGGATCTTGTGATTGGTCAGGTAAGTGCTTTTAAGGAATCTGCCTGGGGAAGCTATGACCAGTTAGAAAGCAAGGGAATCCAGTGTCTTACAATTACAGGTACGATTGTACCGGATGAAACGGTAGAACATATTTATACAGATATAGAAAATCTGGGAAAAATATTTAAGGTAGAGGACCGGGCGGAAGAACTGATAGAGGATATCCGTTCTCAGATTGAAGAGACACAAAAAGCAGTTTCTTCTGTACCGGAGAATGAAAAACCGAAGGTATTTGTTCTTGATACATTTAAGGGAAATGAAATTTACACAACCTCAAAGGGACTGCAGAGCAACCTGATTGAGCTGGCGGGAGGAATCAACTGTACCCGTAATATGGATGAAGCCAGATGGTTCAATACAAGTGTGGAAACGCTGGTGGAAACGAATCCCGACTGGATTATCATCAATGATTATGGCGCTCAGACGGTAGATGAGAAGAAAGAATTTTTAGATACGAATCCGGCTTTATCCGAGATTCCGGCAGTAAAAAATAAAAAGTATCTTGTGATTCCGCTGGTGGAAGTAATGCAGGATGTACGGGCTGCCAAAGCCTGCCGTACATTTGCTGAAACCTTCCATCCGGAATGTTTCCAGTAGGACGGCAGGGAAAGAGGGGGAGACAGCGCCTCCTCTTTCCTGTGCTGACAATGGTTCTTTTAGGATCTGTTCTGTGGACGATTCATATCGGATCTACAGAGATTCCGATAAAGGAAGTTTTTGAGATCTGTATGGATCAGTTTTTTTACGGAGGAGAAGGTTTAAAGGCAGGAAAATGGTCCGTACCTCATTTTCAGATTGTATGGAATATCCGGCTGCCCAGAGTTCTGTTCGGTCTTCTTTGCGGAGCAGGTCTTTCTGTCTGCGGAGCGGCTATGCAGGCTCTGGTGCTGAATCCTGTTGGCGATCCTTATATTCTGGGGATTTCATCAGGAGCATCTGCAGGAGCTGCCTGTGCGCTTTTGCTTCCGATTTCACTACTTTCCGGTCCCTTTCAGACGACTGCGGCAGCTTTTTTGGGCGCGCTTTTATCTGCCGGCACTGTTTATTTTATGGCGAAAACGGCAGGGGGAGGAATGATACGGCCTGTGCCCCTTATTTTGTCGGGAACGGCTGTCAATGCGGTGATGAGCGCAGTAACCAGTTTTGTTATTTTTCTGGCAAAAAGCCCGGAGAGTATTGCTGCTGTATATAACTGGCAGATGGGAAGCATCGCGGCGGCACAGTGGAAAAATCTTGCTCTTCCGGCAGCTGGCGTTTTATCTGGAACAGTGATATTTACTGTTTGCAGCCGTTATTTTGATATGATGATGATGGGAGATGAGGATGCGGCCGCTCTGGGATTATCTGTAAAGCATTTCCGTTCTCTGATGTTTGGGTTCTGCTCGATTGTAGTGGCATCGCTGGTGTCTGTTACGGGAATTATCGGTTTTGTGGGACTCGTGGTACCTCATATGGCCCGTATTCTTTCCGGAACCAGCACGAACCGGGTGATTATACCTTTAAGTGCTCTGGGAGGAGGGATTTATCTGATCTGGGCAGATGCTCTGGCCAGAAGTCTTTTTGGCGCTGCTGAACTGCCCCTTGGTATTGTAACAGCTTTTGCAGGAGCGCCTTTCTTTTTATACCTTATGATACGAAATGGATATGGGGGTGGAAATACATGATACTTCGTTTTGATGGAATCCACGTGCGTATTGGTGGAAAAGAGATTGTAAAAGGGGCAGATCTGTGTACAGAGGAAGGAAGGGTCACAGGAATTATAGGACCCAACGGATGCGGAAAGTCCACCCTGATAAAAACAGCGATGGGACTGATAAAGCCAGCGGAGGGTAAGGTTTTTATCGGAGAATGGGAAGCGGCATCTCTTTCTCACAGGAAACTGGCGTCTCTGATCGGCTATGTAGGTCAGGAAGCAGGCTGCGTATTTGATTTTTCTGTGTGGGATGTGGTATCTATGGCAATGTATGCCAGATCTGAAAACAGAGACAGAAAGCGGCCGGCAGAATCGAAAACTGCACAGACAGTGGTTTCAGAGGCATTAGATGAGCTGGGAATTCTGCATTTAAAGGACAGAAGTATCCTTTCGCTGTCTGGCGGGGAGCGGAAAATGGTATTTATTGCCAGAGCCATTGCACAGGGAGCAGAGACGCTGATCCTGGATGAACCGACCAATCATCTGGATATCTGTCATCAGCTGTTTCTTATGGAATACCTCAGACAGTGCAAAAGGACGGTTCTGATAGTACTTCATGATCTGCGTCTGGCCTCCCATTATTGTCAGAAGGTATGTCTGATGAAGGATGGGAGAATTCTGGAGGCTGGCGATCCTCTGAATGTGCTGAATTCTGCTCGGACCCGTGAGGTCTTTGGAATAGAAGGAGAAGCCCATATGACAGCGAACGGTGAGAGGGATTTCAGGCTGTTTGATGGGAGTGCTCCGTTAATAAGGCGTTAAAATTGCAGTAAGGTTCCTTTTTGACCGCTGGAACATTTGACGGCTTTTTTTCCGGCTGTTATAATAAAACCCATTATACTGCTGGGAAAGGATTCTGATTTCTATGAATGAACTTTTGCTTCTCACGGGAATTGTGATCATGCTCTGTATCCTGACGGACCGGTTTACGGATCGTCTTGGCATACCGTCCCTTCTGGCATTTATTGCCCTTGGCATGTGCTTTGGAGTGGACGGTATTTTTAAAATTCCTTTTGATGATTATGAGGCATCAGAGATGATCTGTTCCGTCAGCCTGGTGTTCATTATGTTTTACGGAGGCTTTGGAACCAACATTAAGGAGGCAAAGCCGGTGATTGCCCGGTTTGTGGTATTGTCTACCGCAGGCGTAGTTCTTACTGCAGGGCTTACGGGTCTTTTTATTCATTTCGTTTTAGGGCTTTCTCTGCTGGAAAGCCTTTTGACCGCATCTGTCATCGGCTCCACGGATGCAGCCTCGGTGTTCGGCATCCTGCGTTCTAAAAATCTGAACTTAAAGGAGCATACGGCCTCCTTACTGGAAATGGAATCCGGTTCCAATGATCCTATTTCCTATATGCTCACAGTGATCTTGACAGGGCTTCTCACGGGCGCGTCCATCCGTGTTCCGGCTATGCTGTTTCAGCAGCTTTTTTTCGGTCTGATTTTTGGGGTTCTCTTCGGAAAGGGAGCGGTCTGGGCCTTAAACCGCCTGCAGTTTCAGATTGCAGAGGGAAAGACCATTTTTGTATTTGCCGCGGCTGTTCTTGCCTATGCCGTTCCTGTGCTTTTGGGAGGAAACGGGTATTTAAGCGTGTATCTTTGCGGAATCATTATGGGAAATTCTTCCATGCCTCATAAAAGGAATATGGTACAATTTTTTGATGCGCTTACAGGAATTGCACAGATGATGATCTTCTTTTTGCTGGGGCTGTTAGTGACTCCATCCAGACTGGGCGTGGTGTTGCTGCCTTCGGCAGTGATCATGGTATTTCTGACATTAGTCGGACGTCCTCTGGCTGTGACAGCGCTTCTGGGCGGTTTTAAAGCATCCTGGGGTCAGATCGGAATTGTTTCCGGGGCCGGGCTTCGGGGCGTGGCATCCATTGTATTTGCCATTTACGCTGTGCTGCGCGGAGTACCGATGAAATACGACCTGTTTAATCTGGTATTTTGTATTGTTTTGTTATCCATTTCCATTCAGGGAAGCCTGCTGCCATGGGTTTCCAGGCGTCTGAACATGATAGATGAAAAGGCGGATGTGCGCCGCACTTTTACGGATTATCAGGAAGAGGGCAGCATCAGTTTTGTGAAATTCCATCTGGATAAAAGCCACCCCTTTATAGGAAAGACGTTAAAGGAGATCGTTCTTCCTCCGGAACTCTTAGTAGTTTTGATTATCCGCGGGAAAGAACTTCTGGTTCCAAACGGAGGTACTATATTGGAGCAGGGGGATCTTCTGATCGCCGCGGCGGAGGAATTTGAAGACCGGAGAAATATGACCCTTCAGGAAGTAACGGTGGATAAAAATTATAAATGGAACGGAAAATATCTTCACGAAATTACAATTCCTGGGGGGACGCTGATCGTTATGATCCGAAGGGGCACTTCTACCATTATCCCGGCAGGAGATACAAAGGTCTGCGAGGGAGATGTGCTTGTGTTGGCAAAGTTTTGAGGCAGGATATCCTGCCTTTTTGCGTGTTTAGAAATTCTTTCATTTTCATTTAGAAAGAATTGGAAGTTATCAGAGGTAAATATTCGGGAGGCTTTGGTATGATATGAGACAGGAACGGCAGTGAAAAGGACAGGGCTGCCGACAGAGCGGGTGAGGAGGAGTTATGGAACAAAGAGACGAAGAAATGGGGAGACGGGAAGAAAACAGGGGGCCGGAGCGGGCATCTGAAAGTGAGGAAATTGACCGCACACTGGAACAGATAATGGACAATCAGAAACAGGAGAAAAAGAAACGGCCCGGAAAGAAAAAATGGATCCTGGCAGCGGGGATTCTCGGTTTGGGGATTTTAGGTATAAAAATGGTTTCCACGGGAGGCAGCCAGACTCCCGTGGTAGCTGTGATTCCTCTGGAAAAGCAGGATATACAGGAAAAGCTTTCCATCAGCGGGCCTGTATCCGGTACGGACAGCGTGGATGTTGTGTCGAATATCCATGCAGAGATTCTTCAGATGAACGTAAAGGAAGGGGATAAGGTTATAAAGGGGCAGGTTCTGGCCGTGCTTGACCGCACAGAGCTGGAACGGGAGGTAAATATTGCCCGCAATGCCTATGAGCAGGCAGTGGCCAATAAGGAAGCCCAGGATAAGGAAGCGGCGCTTGGATATGAGAAGGCGGTGCAGGATTTTCAAAAAGCAAGTACGGATCATGACAGAAACAGCCAGCTGTTTGCAGCCGGAGACATTTCACAGGCAGATATGGAGCAGAGCGCAAATGCCTTAAATGACGCCAGACGGGCGATGGAGAAGTATACGGTGGAAAACGGCCGGGGCGTTTCGGATCGTTCCTACGGCCTTCAGGTGGAAAATGCGGCTTATGAGCTGGAAAAGAAACAGGAGGAGCTGGAAAAGACAGAAATTAAAAGTGAGATTGACGGTACAGTAGTTCGGGTCAATTCCAAGGTAGGCCAGTTTGCCGACAAGGTAGAGGATGATAAGCCCATATTCAGCATTGAAAATCTGGATCAGCTGGAGCTGGAGGTTAAGATCAGTGAGTTTTCCATCGGAAAGGTAAAGGAAGGCCAGAAGGCGCTGATTGGAGCGGATATATTAAACGGCAAAAAAGAGGAGGGAGAGGTGATAAAAATCTCTCCTACCGGTGAAGAAAAGGGAGGCGGTTCCACAGAACGGGTCATTCCCACGATTATCCGCGTCAATACGCCGGATACAAAGCTGATGGCAGGGATTACGGCCCGTGCAGAGCTGCTTGTCAGGGAATCAAAGGACGCTTTTGCAGTTCCTGTATCAGCGGTATTTGACAGCGGAGAAGCTTCCTATATAGAGATTGTTGAGAATGGAAAGATTTGCTGGATTCCCGTAACCATTGGAGCGGACGGGGAAACAAAGGTGGAGGTGCTCCCGGCAGATGGAACGGTTTTGCAGGAAGGAATGGCTGTGGTAACATCTCCGGATCCCGGCTTGACGGAGGGGATGGAGGTTATGGTTTCCGGGAGTCAGGAGGGCAGATAAGAATGAAATATGAGGAAAGAGAATCTGCACAAAGGCCTCTTATCCAACTGGAAAATCTTGTAAAAGTATACGATACGGGAGCACTTAAGGTTCTGGGATTAAAAAAGATCAACCTGACGATTCACCGGGGAGAATTTGTGGCTGTCATGGGACATTCCGGTTCAGGAAAGTCCACGCTGATGAATATTTTAGGCTGCCTGGACCGGCCTACCCTGGGACATTATTATCTGGATGGAGTGGATACGGCGGACATGACGCCAGATCAGCTCTCTGAAATCCGCAACCGGAAGATCGGCTTTGTGTTTCAGTCCTTTAATCTGATCTCCCGTACGTCGGCTCTTAAAAATGTAGAGCTTCCCATGACCTATGCGCGGATTCCCAGAGCTGCACGAATCAGGCGGGCCAGAGAGCTGTTAGTCCGGGTGGGCTTAGAATGGCGCATGGATCATTTCCCCAATGAGCTTTCCGGAGGACAGCGCCAGAGAGTGGCCATTGCCAGGGCTCTTGCAAATGAACCGCCGCTGATCCTGGCAGATGAGCCCACAGGCAATCTGGATACGGCTTCCTCCATCGAGATTATGGAGCTTTTTACAAAGCTTTATCAGGAGGGAGCTACGGTGGTTTTGGTTACTCACGAGGAGGATATTGCTGCCTTTGCCAGACGGATCATCTGTTTTGGAGACGGGAAAATCTTAAGCGACCGGATCAATCATCCGGTGTGGGAGAAAGGAGACGGCCATGTTAGCGGAAAACATGATGATGGCTTTTAATGCGATCCGGGCCAATAAGCTCCGTTCGGTTCTTACCATGCTGGGGATCATTATCGGCATCGGATCTGTGATTGCCATTGTTTCCATTGGAGATACCATGCGGGGAATGTTTGCTGAGCTCTATAAGGATGTGGGTATTACTCAGGCTTATGTGGGGATCGGATACTGGGTAGAGGATGTAAGGGACAGCGATTATTTCAATCTGGATGAAATGGAGCGGGCAAAGGAGGCATTTTCGGATGAAATTGCCTATATTGACAGCAATGCCTATACGACGGCAGATGCGGAATATAAGCGCACCTCCATCAGCTTTGATTTTCAGGGGATTGATTCCAATTATAAAGAGGTACAGCCGGTGAATATGGTTTACGGACGGTATCTCAATGAGGGGGATGTGCTTGGAAGAAGGAAAAATGTGGTTATGGATACGGACAGCGCCATGCTTTTGTTTGGTACGGAAAATGCAGTGGGAAAGACCTTCAGGACCACCATTTACGGCAATACGGATGAATACACCGTGGTAGGGATCTACCGGAAGGAAGTGAATGCATTTCAGGCTCTGATGATGGGAGGAACGAAAGATACAGGCTCTGCCTTTCTTCCCTATACCCTTCTTACCTGGCCCAATGACCGGTTTTATATGCTCCATGTATTTGCAGAGGAGGATGTGGATCTGAACCGCTTTTTTGAAGAATTTAAGACTTATACCGCAGGGCTTCACGGCAGGGAGCCGGAGGATATGTATATCCAGACAGCCATGGATGAGATGAACAGCGTGGATTCTGTTATGGGAGGGCTGTCTGCAGCAGTAGGCGGGATTGCGGCTATTTCACTGCTGGTAGGCGGCATCGGCATTATGAATATCATGCTGGTGTCGGTGACGGAGCGCACCCGTGAGATCGGCATCCGAAAGGCCCTGGGAGCAAGGACAAGGGATGTGCTGATCCAGTTTCTGACCGAATCGGCCATCCTGTCTGCCTGCGGAGGAATTGCCGGAGTGATCTTGGGAACGGGCGTTGTGGCGTTGGGAGGAGCGGTTCTGGGCTTAAAAACAGTGATAAAGCCTTCCGTGATCCTTATTGCGGTTACATTTTCAGCGGTTGTTGGAATTTTCTTTGGATTGTATCCGGCCTTAAAGGCTGCAAAGGCAGATCCGATTGACGCTCTCAGGTATGAATAACAGAAGGGAGAGAAGGAAGATGAAAACACAGGGGATATGCTGTGGCCGGAGGGGCTGCATGAAGATCATCGGCCTGACATTTCTCTTTGGCTTTGCTGCGGCTCAGACTGTTTTAGCCAGCCCTGAATTTGCCTACCCGCCGGAAAAATGGGCGTCCCTGCGGGATGATGTGCTGGAATATGAGGAACTGGCAGATCTGATCCACGAATACAATGCAGAGGTGATCAACAGCCGTCTGGAATATGATGATTACCGGGGAAAATCCAATGACGATTTCCGCAATACGTATTCTGAAATGGCGGATCGTTTAGAGGACTCCAGTGACCGGATGATGGACGGGATAAATGAAGATGAGCCCGGATATGGAGCCGCAGAGGCATCGGCCATGAGTATACGGCTTCAGGCAGAGCTGGCCAGAGATCAGGCAGATATGGAAAATGAAGACGGCAGGGTAAAAAAACTGGAGTACGACAGGCAGGAGGCTCTTTTAATCCAGAAGGCCCAGGGGCTGATGATTGAATACTGGAAAAAAGAAAAGGAGCGTCCGGTTCTTGAGGGAACCCTGCAGCAGGCGGAAGCAGAAGTTCAGACAGCCAGACGGAAGGCAGCCCTTGGAATGCTTTCACAGCCGGAGCTTTTAGAGGCAGAGGCAGCCGTCTGTACGGCTCAGGCAGCAGAAGCCTCAGGGAAGACTAAGCAGGAGGAGCTGCGCCGCCAGTTGATTGTTATGACCGGATGGCAATATGATGATCTGCCTCGTCTGGGAGAAATTCCCATTCCTGAGGAGGCATTGCTTGAAGAAGACCCTGAGTCAGACCGAACACAGGCATTAGCTGCGAATTTCAGTCTGGCAGCAGACCGCCGCAGACTGGAAAATACAGATTCCGGTACCGCAAAGGATGTGCTTAATCAGAAGGTGGAAGCCGGGCAGCAGAAAATAGAAGCAGATATAGAGGCGAAATATAACAGCCTGATGCAGGCTCAGACGGATTACGGTCAGGCAAAAGAAGAATACCGCCTGGCAGAGGAAAAGCTAGAGGCTGATGAACGAAGATATCAGCTGGGGCTGTTGTCTGCCAATGACCGGATGGCGGCTCAGGCAGAGCTGTCATCTAAAAAGGCAGCCTGGGAGATAAGCGGCCTGTCTTTTCGGCAGGCATACGAGGACTACCAATGGGCAGTCGAAGGGCTGGCAGCGTATGAGGGTTGAGGAAAGCAGGGGATTTGGATGAAAAAAGAAGCGGGAAGGCGGACGGTTATCAGGGTGATGGCTGTGCTTTTTGTGGGAATAATGGCCGGTACAGTGGCAGCTTCCGGCGTGAGCAGAGGGGAAGAAACGGAAATGGCGCTGTGTTATGAGAATCTGGAGAATCTGGTAAAGGAGTCCTGTCCGCAGGTGGAAATGGAGCGAAGGCAGTTTGAAGAGCGTCTGGGCCGTCTGGAAGATGCAAGGGAAGAACTCTTAGAGAGCCGGAGGGCTTTGAGAGAAGAGGCCTCTGATCGGGAAAAGGACGGCGATGCGGCAGGAGCAGAACATTACAGATGGCAGGCGGAGGCTCTTTTGGATGGTGCAGACAGCCTGAAAGAGCAGATCCGTCAGGCGGGAAATGCCGCAGGACGGATGGAACTGCGCAGGATGGAGGATACCATGCTCTGGACGGCTCAGAACCTGATGGGAACGTATCACAGTCTGGAAGCGGAGCAGGCTGCGGCCAGCGCCAGGGCAGAGGCACAAAAGCATTTATCTGAGAAAGTTAAAGATCAGGAAATGCTGGGAAGCAGCACCTCTTACCATTCACAGGAGGCTTATCAGAAATGGCAGTCCGCCCTAAATGAATATGAACGGCTTAAAAAGGAGCAGGAGCGGGTCCGTCAGGAGCTTTTGCTGCTCACAGGCTTTTCACCGGACAGCCCGGTTGTTTTAGAAAAAATGCCCCTGCCCGATGTATCAAGAGCTGCTCTTGTGAATCCACAGGAGGACAGGCAGCAGGCTTTGGGAAATAATTATGAGCTTCGCAGCGGACGCATGGGAAATGCAGGAAGCAATCAGGAGCTTCACAAAAAACAGAGACAGACAGAGCTGGATGAAAACCAGATGTTCGCTTCCCTTGAGACTCTGGGGGATCAGATCCGTTCCTGTCAGGCAGAATGGGAGGCAGCCTGTGCGAAGGAACAGGCGCAAAGGGCAGTGTGGCAGTCTGCGGTCAGAAAAAGGGAACAGGGGACAATGGCTGAGGGAGAATATCTGGAGATTTACAGCCAGTATATGGAAGAAAAAGGAAATCAGGCACAGGCATCCATTCGTTTCCTTCTCGCAATGGAGGAATATGACTGGGCGAAAAAGGGATTGATGGATTAGGACAATCAGGAAAATCGGTTACAAAATTTCTGTAAAAACAGGACAGGAGAGTTGACTTGTCCTGTTTCTTATGCTATTCTGTAAGAACCGATACGGAATTCTCTGTATCATTTATCTAAATTTCATTTTATTGGCTGTTTCAGCCGCATTTCAGAACAAAAACAGAAAAATTGAATCAGAACAGAGTCTGGAAAGACGAGGCGTATTTTGCGCACCCGTAATTGCGGATCGTATATCCGGGGACTGTATGAAAAGGGGGAATGTCCATATATGGCCTGGTAGGATTATTTTATAAAACAAATGTAACTGTTCAGGAGAAACCAAGGGGGACATAACAAGTGAATAAAAGACATTGGAGGCGTTTTTGCGCCCTTTTTCTGGCAGCCGCTATTCTCATTACGGGGATTCCCTTCCAGTCGGCGGCAAAGGAGAACACGGTGGAAATGATCATCCGGGGAGATGCATTTCAGAACCGTCCCATCAATATTTTCGGACACAGCCACCGTTCGATTACATGTTACTATGTAAATCCGGTGGAAGGCCATGTGCCGGCCTTCTGCCTTCAGCCCGGAAAAAAGCTGCCCAATCATACGGTGTCATCCTATACCCGGTATGACGCAGAGCCGGGAGCATCTGTGCCTGTCATCGGAAGCTTTGACCGGTATCTTCCTATGACATTAGCTTATGAGTGGATGGTGTCCGGGAATTATTATGATAAGACCCGATATGCTATGGTGCAGACCTATCTCTGGGGGTGCCTTGCAGGCTATGAGGAGGCCTGGGATGTGCAGGAGGAGATGATGCACAAATTAGAGAGCGTGATCCGGGATGGAAAGGTGCTCCCATTTTTCCATGAGATGCGGGAATATGTGGAAAATGGTCTGGCGGAATACGAAAATCAGGGAAATTCGGACCTTCCGGAGTGGAACGGACGCCAGCAGAGAATGGAGCTCAAGGATGGGAGATATGAGCTTACTCTGGATATCAGCAGCTGCCCCCAGCTTAAGAATGCAGTGTGGCAGTTTCCGGACGGGAACTGGATCTATGAAATAGGAGCAGACGGAACTTCTGTTACCTTTATCTATCAGGGAGAAACACCTTCCGGACGGATTTCTTCCGGGCCTTTAAGCGGAATTAAAACAAAGTATTACGCTTACATTTTCCAGCCGGAGGAGAAATACCAGATGCAGATGGGATGGCTGGATATGGCGGATACGGATGCAGAGGTCTGGTTTGAAGCAGGCCCGTCTTTGGACTCTCAGGAAGGTCCGGGACTGGAACTTTACAGGCATAAAGAGGTATTTGAGTCCAATTATAAGGTGCAGGTGGAAAAATACTGCGCAGAAACAGGAAAGCCCTTAGAGGAGGCTGAGTTTAACGTATGGGAAACCTTTGATTTCGGTCAGGTCAATGAACACGGCTATGAGGAGGGAAATCCGGACGGAAGCACAGGAGAGGTTTATGTAAACTGCATGTCTCCAAAACCGGAGGAGCGTATTCTCTGTGATGTGATTTCCACAGATGAAAACGGAACAGCTTCCCACAGCGATATCCGTGGTTATCATTACAGCAAAACCTACTGTATGGGCCATCCTGCGCCGGAATGGGTTGAATGCGACCATGAGGGAGAGGGGGAAGGAGACGAGGCAGAGGAATGCAGCTGTGAGGAGGAAAATGAAAGACTGCGCAGCCAGTGGCTGGCAGAACAGGAGCTTTGCAGCAGAACCTGTGACTTTCATGTGGGAAATGAGGACGAAGATAACCATAGCCAGAGCACAAAAGCCATGGAAGCAATGCTGGAGGACAGGGATGAGACGTATGAAAATTTTATCCGTCTGGAGTATGGGTACACCGCAGAGGAGAAAAAGGCCAGAAACGGGTATACCATTCACGGAACGCACCGCGATGACCCCATGATTGAAACCGTAGTTCTTATGTCTGCCCAGGCAGAAGGCAATGTACGGCAGGGTGAGATGGAGGTTTCCGGTGAAATGGGGATTCCAGCTTTAAAAACGTATGGAGAGAGCTTAGAAGCGCTGGGAGAGGAGCGGGGATACCGCTGTCTGCTCCCGGAAGGGGAGAAAATGGGTCTGGAAGAGCTTCGGAGCATCCTTGAAGTCCGGGAACAGGAACGTACAGAACCGGAAAAGAAGGAAAGTGCCGGGGAAACGACTGGTGTTCAGGAGACCCAGAGTGCGTCAGGTCAGGAGCAGGCCGGCACACAGGAACCGGATAAGGAGGGACTGGAAAGTCGGCCAGACAGTCAGCAGACTGGTGGAGAAGCCGGGAATAAGGAAGAGGCGGGAGGACAGTCAGGATGGAATGAGACGGAAGGAGAAGGGGTCGAAAATCCGTCGGAAGATGAGAAAATGGAAGGAACAGAGGCCGGAAATCCGTCAGATAAGCAGGAAACCGGCGGAGAAGTAAACGGAAATTCGCCGGAAGGGCAGGAAAGTAGTGGAGAAAGTTCGGGAAATCCGTCAGACAAGCAGGACAATGTCGGAGAAGAAGCTGGAAATCAATCGGGCGGTCAGGAAGTCGGTGGAGAAGTCTCAGAAAATCCGCCAGACAGTCAGAAAACTGGCGGACAAGAAGCCGGGAACCAGCCGGGCAGCCAGGAATCCGGCAGCGTAGCAGAGAAAAGGGATCCGGATATTGCCGAAATTGCCATAAGTCCTCATTTGCGCAGCCGTCTTTTAAGTCCATTTTCCTCTGCTCCGATACACTTTTTGGCTACATCCAATGATGCACAACGGGAGGAAGAGCTGCCAGAGAAGGGGGAACAGGAGGAAGGACTGCTGCCGGAGGAGGAAGATATGCCGGTTACGGAGCAGTTTGAATACATAAAACATCCCGTTGCCCCCTTCCTTCTATCCGAACCGGAATATACCTCTGCTCCCAGAGAAAAAATCAGAGAGGATCAGAAGAAACACCCATTCAGCTTAAAAGCACTTTTTTCATTTCTGTCAGAGGATGAGGAGGAGGGGGACAGTCTTTATGCTGTACTTCCGGATTTCATAGATGATGATCTGGAGCCAATGGATCCTTCCGATTATGGGGATCCTCTTCGCTGTCTTTATCGTTTCAAAATCTGGGATCACCGGACAGAGGGACGGATTCATATCAATAAGCGGGATTTGGAGCTTTATAAAGGAAATCCCGAAGGAAGTTATGGAAAAACTCAGGGAAATGCCACGTTAGAGGGAGCGGTATACGGTCTTTTTGCTGCTCAGGACATTATTCATCCGGATGGGAAAAGCGGTGTCGTATATGGCAGGGATCAGCTGACAGCCATCGCTGCCACAGACAAGGAGGGGAACGCCTCATTTTTAGCATACACTGAATGTCCGGGTACGTTGTGGAATGGCAGCGGTACAGAAGTTTCTGCGTTTACGGGGCCTGAAAATCTGTATCAGGGCAGTCAGATTACCTCATCCGATCATGGCTTTGGAACGAAAATCTATCCGGATTATAAGTCAGAAAACGGCTCGGTCTGGATTGGACGTCCCCTTCTCATGGGCAGCTATTACGTTATGGAATTGAGCCGGTCGGAGGGATATGAGCTTTCTGTGCAGGGCCTTAATAAGGCAGAGACAAACCGGGAGGCAGATGAGAGCGTTACAGTGATTTCTTCCGGTTCAGCCTGGGTGAAAAATGGCCTTTCTGATCACAACAGTATGGAAGCGGACGGCTCCTGGAATGACTTTACCATCGAATCGTATGATGCAGAAAATGGCTATGATATTACAATTACAGGCTATCCGGAGCATACGTGGTTTTACCGTTTGAGTTCGGAGGAGCGCAGGGAAAATGTAAAGCAGATTGTAAATACAGTACCGCAGCAAAAGGTGGATGAACATGGAACGCCTGTTTATAAAAAGGCTGCAGGCGGTGAACTGAAAACAGACGAGCATGGAAATCCTATATTAAAAGAAGATAGTTCAGAAGAGGAAAAGCTTCCTTTAAAAGAGACGCTTCCCTACCGTTTCCGCACAGCTCCCTATCCTTTTGGCACAGCAGAGCCGGAGGATCTCTCCTTATGGGATCAGCCTGTGGAAGAGGATTATTTAAAGGAGCAGGCAGAGGCCATGCTGGCTCAGCTTGGCTATCATCTGACAGCGGAAGAAATGGGTGCTCCCTGGGTCAATATCCCGTTGAAAAAAGAAAATTCTTTTCTGGATAATTCCACAGCGGCCAGTCAGATACTGGACTGGTATACAGAGCATGGGTTTTATGACTGCGCCGGAGTGGGAGCGGTCTATGAAAAAGAGGGAGAGTGGTTTGCCCGTCTGCATTACGATCATTCGGGAAACATTCCTCCTATGAGCGGTATTTATGACCGGGCAGATCAGCGGATGTATGTAAAAAAGGAAGCGGAGCAGGGAATTTACTGGCTGGAATACGAAAAGGGAACCTACAGCCTCAAAAGCCGTACAGTGACGCTGAAAGAAAAGAGAGAGCTTGAAGGCGAGGTACTTTTAGAGGAAAACACCCTGGATCATGCTGCAGTCTGCTGTCAGCCGGTTTATGAGTGTTATAAGGAGGGGGAAATCCTGCTTGACGTTCAGGGAAATCCGATTCCTGAGATGGAGCAGGTGCCTGTTTATGAAGAAAAAGAGGTCGTATACCAGACTCTGGCAAAGGAGCCTGTGGAGGCCGTGTGGGATGCATCCGCAGGCAGCTATACGATCCATTTTATTCCGAAATCGGTCAAAGGACAGAACGTACAGGATGTATTTCGGGCGGTTACGGATAAAAAGACCATCGAGCTTCACGGAACAGCAATCCCGTATAATCAGTATCTGATCCATGAAATGGGAGCGGCTGTGGATGTGGCTTCTTCTATCATAAAACAGGATCCGGGAAGCTATATAAAGCCGGTGCTGCTGTCTTATCCGGGCCAGAATCAGCCGGTACAGGATGGGGAGACGCAAAAAGAACCGGTTCAGGTGTTGGAACGGGCGATTAAACAGTCTGTGAGGGTTTCCAAAGACATTTCACAGGAATCCTATGAAAATGTAAACACATACGGTTCGGTCCACAATGATCCCATGACAGCGCTTTTGGGACTTTTCGGTGGTTCCGGAAGAGGAACAAAGCTTTTGGATCAGTTTAAATTCCGGTTATATTTAAAGAGCGATCTTGTAAATCTCTATGCAGATGAGGCAGGAAATCTTTTGTCAGAGGATATCAGCAGCAAAGATTTTACAGAGGCAGTTCAGGCTCATTTTCTGCCGCCAAAGGATGGCGGCGGGCAGAAGCTTTTAGAGAAAAAAGCAGACGGAAGCTGGAATTATAAAAAGTTTTTTGATGCATTGTATGCGGCAGACCAAAGGCCGGGAACTGAGGCAGCGGAACAGAAGCTGACAGAATTTGCATTGTCTTATGTGGATGTAAAAGCATATAAGGAGGAGATTTTAAAGCAACAGCCAGATCTGAACGAAGACAGGGCCTACAGGCAGGCTCTTGCACAGGCCAAAGAGGAGGCCAAAGCTTATACAGAGCGTTTTAAGGGACTGGATGAGAAACTTTCGATTGCCTGGGATCGGGATCCGTCAGGGGGTGCAGACCGGGATAAAAAGACCCTTCAGTGCAGCACACGGAATGGGAAAGATGATTATTTTGATACCTCCATCATGCTCCCTTACGGGGAATATGTGATGGTTGAGCAGCAGCCTTCTGCCCTTGAAGGTGAGCTGGCAAACCGTCATTATCGGATTGAGGAACCAAAAGAAATTACGCTTCCTTTTGTGCCTGAAATCGTGGAAAATGAGCAGACCGGGGAAGAAAATGTTCTGGATGAAACAGGAAGTTCCTATTTCCGTTATAACAGTACAGATTCTGCCGAGGAACTGGTTCGTAAGTATAAGATCCGTTTTAACGGAGAAAGCCATGTGATCCGGGCGAACGGTCAGGATGGGGAATTTGAGGTATATAAATACGGTCTGGATCTAAACAGCCGTCCCGGTCACAGCCTTACTTCCTCACAACCTTATGAAGAAGAATATATGGATGGAGCCAATCCGGCGGTAAAGGCTTATTACAGTGGCTATACCAGTGAAAGTGAGAATAAGGGAATCATGGATGGGGTTGTCTATGATGGAAATGAAACGGAAAACGGACAGGTGCAGATCCGGGATCAGGTTCCTGTAATGGAAGGGGAAGGCACTGCAATTCACGGTAAATTTGCTCCCATGCTTGTACCCTGGACGGTTCTTGCCCCTGCCACAGACCGGGTCAATCCGGATACGGGAAGCATTGAAACGCTTTATCCGTCAGGAAGCGGAGCCAATTTTAACTATGTTTCCTTTGCTCAGGAGGATGTTGAAAATACCTATTTCAGCTCCAGGCTGCGGATCGAAAAGATGGATGCAGAAACGGGAGAAACTATTTTCCATGACGGGGCTCTTTTTCGTATCTATGCTGCCAAGCGGGATGTAAAAAAGACAGGAACCGGCACGGCAGGAGGAAGCGGACAGGTCCTCTTCGGTTCGGCTGTGGATGCAGAGGGAAAGCCGGTGAAAGATGAAAACGGGAAGCAGATTCTTTACCCAAGAGTGGGAGCAGACAATAGTTCTGAAAGTGATGTTCCCATCCGGCTGGATGAGGATGGGATTCCCCTTTATGATGAAAGCCAGAGGATCAGCCAGCTAGATGAAAATGGGATAAAAAAGGGAATTTTCAGATCCTATTCTACCTTAAAGGAGCTGGTGATTGACGGACGACTGTGTGAGGTACCTGTGGGCTATATCGAAACGGCGCGTCCTCTGGGAGCGGGAGCCTATGTGCTGGTAGAGGTTCAGGCCCCGAAGGGATATACAAAGAGCCGGCCCGTAGCCTTTGAGATTTACGGAGACCAGGTCGTTTACTATGAGGAAAACACCTTAAAGGAAGGGAATGGCTGGGAGAGAAAAACGGCCAGACAGTATGAATATGCCATTCCTGTAACCGGGGAGGAAAACCGCAGAGGCACTGAGAAGGTAAGTGAGGTACCTGTACAGGATTACCCATCAGAGCTTTGGATCTACAAGACGGAGGACGGCGATTCTCTGGTTGGAAATGGGAACGGCCTAAAAAAGACAGATGCTCAGGGAAAAGAAGAAGCAAGCGGAGGCTTTACAGGAAATCAGGAGGAAATTTATGTAAATGACAGGGGCGATCTTCTCCTCTATAAAGTAAGCGGGCGAAAGGAAAAGCTGGAGGCCAGAGGGGATGTTAGGGAAATTACCTTTGATCAGGAAAAGCAAATATGGACCGGCTATGTAACAAAGGCCTTTGACTCATATTCCGAACACGTAATAGAGGGAACCGAGCAGGAATTAAAGGCTATGGACCGGGTGAAGCTTCTGTATGAGCTGGATGGTACATTTACGGGAAAAGGCATCCGTTTTGACCGGCCGGTTTCCGGGGCAGAACTGGTGCTTTATGAAGGAAGCTGTCTGGAGCCAAAGAAAAACGGCGGGTATGAGGGTGTTACAGTCCTGAGCCGTGAGGGAAGGACAGAAAAAATAGTAAATACGCATACAGGTACCCACAGGGAGCTGTTAAAAAGCGGTACAGATCTGGGGCCGGGCAAGCTGGATCTCTGGGAGGATCAAAAGCAGCCCAATGAACCCATAGAGCTGTATTTTTACGATTTAGAGAAGGAGAAGAGCCAGGGACGGCTGCGGGAGGATATCCACACAGGAGAACTGCAGGTACTGGATGAGAGAGGAAATGTTATATGCTTTGCAGATAAAGCCTCCGGTATGGCCTATGTCAGGGATGATTATGGAAGGATCATTGCATATCGGGCAGATGAAAAGGGAGAAAAAATCCCGGTGCGTTCGATCTGCGTGGGAGAAAACGGAGGAGCGCCTTCTATTTATAAGGACAAGCAGAGCGCAGATGATGAAAACGGACTTCCGGTATATTATAAAAACGGAGAGCCGGTATGGAAAGAAGAACGCTGGGTTACAGGAGAAAGCACAGGCCCGGATGGAAAGGAAGAAGGGATGGATGAAGCTCATGTGATCGCCCGCCTTCCCTTTGGAGCGTACATTTTACAGGAGGAAGGCGTTCCGTTTGAGCAGGGATATGTCCAGGCTCCGTATCAGGGATTGATCCTTGAGGATAGGAAAGGACCTCAGAAATATTTCCATCAGGATGAATTTACAAAAGCTGCCTTTGCAAAAATTGATATCCGCACACAAAAGGAGATCAAAGGGGCAGAGATGACCCTTTACAGAGCTCTTTTGGATAAAAATGGGAGACCGGAAACAGAAGAAACCGGTATTTACAAAAAGGGGGAGCCCTGGGCCGCCTGGATCAGCGGATATGCGTATGATGATAAAGGCGTGATGAAAAAGGATTCACAGGGAAATCCCATCCCTACGGATGAACCTCACTGGATCGACCACATTCCCGTTGGATTTTATGTGCTGGAGGAAACGCTTTGTCCTTATGACCAGGGCTATGTACAGTCGGAGTCTGTCAATGTGGAAATACAGGAAACAGGCCATGTTCAGAGCTTTGAAATGGAGGACGATTTTACAGCCATTGAGGTTTGGAAACTGGATGGAAAGCGGGACGAGGTGCTCTGCGGTGATACAGAAACAGGACTTACCCTTTACAGAGCCCTTCTGGATGCAGAGGGAAGGCCGGTGATGGAAGAGGGCCATCCGGCCATTCGGGAGGATCTGGCTGTATTTACCTTCCGGGCAGCTACATGGGAGGATGGACAGAAAGTGGCAGCTACCGGACGGGTGGAAACGGATGCAGCAGGACTTTACCCTATTATGAAATATGATTATCAGTATAATGATATCCCTGGAACCTTTCAGGGAAGGTATTATTATACAGAGAATGCATCGGTCCGGATGGAATATCTGCCGGTGGGAAGCTATGTACTGGCGGAGACTCAGACGCCGGAAGGGTATGCCACAGCAGATCCAATCCTGATTGAGATTCCCGATAAGGGTCATATGGTATCCGTAGGACAGTGGTCTATGAAGGATGAGCCATTAAAGCTTTCTGTGTCCAAACGTGTGATTTCCGGCGGGAAAGAGGTGGCCGGAGCGGAGCTTTCCATTTATCCGGTATCAGAAGATGGAAGGATATCCAGTGAAGCGCTGATCCTCCATATCCCGGAAAAGGATGGGAGCTGCCGTGAGGAAGAAGCAAGGTGGATTTCAGGAAATGATGGAAAATATACACAGAAAGAGGCAGAGGCGGGAACCATCCCGGAGGGTTTTGAAGAAGGGGATTTAAAGCCGCATTTGATTGAGTATATTCCGGACGGGGATTATATTCTCAGAGAAGAAATGACGCCCTATGGTTTTTTACAGTCCGTAGATCTGCCGTTTTCCGTTATAGATTCCAGAGTAATTCAGAAACTGGAAATGAAGGATGAAATCCCCGATGGGGTGCTGCAGGTTATCAAGCATGATGGAGACGATCATGAACTTTTACTGGAAGGAGCAGAATTTGAGCTCTTTAACAAAACGCTGGGAATTTCCTGTCAGAAGGCAGTCACCGATTTCAGAGGAAGGGCTGTGTTTGAAAAGCAGCCTGCCGGGTATCTGGCCTCTAACGGAAGCTTTGTCCCCTATACCTATGTGTGCAGAGAAATAAAGGCAGCTCCCGGCCATATGCTTTCAGCTCCGGACTTTGAATTTCAGTTTGAATATAAGGATGAAAGGACGAAGATCCTGAACGTGCAGCATGATCCGGAAAACGACAGTAATCGGGTGAAGGTGGAAAAACAGCTGGGAGATACGGGAGAACGGTTAAAAGGCGCCCTGCTTCGGTTAGAAAGAAAGATATCTGCGGAGGACGGAGGCCATACGGGGAAAATCCGCTGGGAAACAGCGGCAGAGTGGATCAGCGGAGATCAGCCTCATTTAGAAAAGGGGCTTAAAGAAGGAGAATACCGCCTTACAGAGCAGAAAGCGCCGGAGGGCTGCAATGTTTTGGCAGAGCCTGTTTATTTTACCATTGCAGACGGTATGAAAGAGGCTTTGCAGCTGGTGATGAAAAATTATACAGTCATTGTACAGATTGCCAAGACGGACCGTAGTTCCGGAGCTTTTCTGGCAGGAGCCAGGCTGCAGCTGATCCGAACGGATACAGGGGAAGTGATAGAGGAGTGGACCTCTGAAGAGCACACCCCAAAGACCTTTGTGGGGCTTAAGCCGGGAAGCTACCGGATCCATGAGCTGTATGCGCCTGAGAGCTATGAAAGGGCAGAGGATATGGAAATTGAAATAGAGGATCAATCCGCTGAAATTCAGACATTTTCCTTTGCGAATACGAAAATCACTTCTTCCGGCGGCGGAGGCAGCCACAGGCCTCAAAAGGAGTACATTTCCTTTAAAAAGACAGATGTTAATCATTTGCCTGTACCAGGAGCGGAATTTACGTTTTATGACCAGTGGGGAAATGAGATGGATCGGGCAGTAAGTGACGAAAAGGGATATTTTTCCATCCCAAAGCCTTCTGATGGAACCTATACCTTCCGGGAAACAAAAGCGCCTCAGGGCTATGGACTGGATCCGGTACTTCACAGCTTTACAGTCAGCCAGGGGGAGATATACCGGGGGGATTATGAGATAACAGACAGGGAAATGAAGGTAATTATAAGAAAACTGGACGGAGATACAAAGGAAGCTCTGGATGGAGCCGCTCTGCAAATCCGAAGCGTGGAAGGGCAGACGGGCGCAGAGCATATCGTACAAGAGGGAATTTCAGGAGAAAATCCAGAAGGAAAGGGTACATTTGTGTTCCATGCGCCCCATCCCGGCACGTACCGTATTTATGAAACAATGGCGCCTGACGGCTATGAGAGAACGGAAAGCTATTGTGAATTTACCATAAAAGAGGACGGAGGTACAGAGGGAAGTCTTACGGTTTATAATTTTAAGAGAAAGAAGACCCTGGGACAGATACGGGCGGTGTATCAGCCGAAAAAACGGTTTGGCAATTTTACGTATGGTTCAGGCAGCGGCTCAGGGAGCATACGCACCGGAGATACCATGGCGTACCGGGAATGGATGGTTCTGTCACTGCTGTTTTTTGCAGGAATGTTCCTTACTCTGCCTGAGCGTGAAGGAAAGAGAAAGGGACGCTTTGGAACAATGAAAATGCTGGCAGTGATTGGCGTTTTGACGGGAGCCTGTCTGCTGTTTTCTGTTTCCGCTCATGCGGAGACGGTCTGTGAGGGAAATACGGAGAATATTTCCCAGACGATTCTGTATGAAGCGGTAGAGAAAAGGGAGATTCTTCCGGAAACGGCCCGTATATCAGTGAAAAATCCTCAGACAGGTAAAACAGAAGAGAGAATTTTTCCGGAGATCCACAGAGAATATGGCAATGAGCGCTGGCAGGAGGATTTTGAACTGGAGCTTTCTGTTTTAGGAGAAAATGTTCAGGGATATGTACTGGAAGAGGAAGTAATCTGGGATGGAGAGCCGGAGGGCTTTCTGTCCCGGGGCGGACAGTTCCTTAAGGCAGCCGGACTTTCAGAGGCAGATTATGAGATTCAGGGGATCCGGAGAGAAGATACGAGCTCAGGGGATGAAAACAGGAAGCTGACTGCTTATGGAAAGAGGAAGGTCTGGGACTGCCGGGTGGAGTACGGCGGTTTGGTACATGCCGGGCAAAATGGAGCAGCTGTTAAAAATCAGGGGCAGAATTTAGCAGAAAACAGTGTGATAACAGAAGGGATCAGAGCAGGAAAGTCCATTTTTTTGATGGATTTGCTGCTTTTGGGAGCGGTTGCCCTTTTTCTGGGGCTTTGTGCGCGGAGAGTTTTTCTAAAAAAACAGCCGTGCAGGAGATATTTTGTTCCGATACTGTTTCTGGTTGTTTCCGTCGTATGTCTTTTTCATTTTCTTTCGGTATCAAAGCTTTATCATCAGGCCAGGAGGGATTATGAGATTCTCCGGAATAACGCATTTGCAGAGAAAGACGGGGATTTAAATATCGTTCTGGCAGATGGAAACGGCATTTCTCAGAAAGGGGAACAGAATGGGGGAGTGCCGGATGAAGAAATGCTGCGGATGATGAATCCAGAGTATTCCTTTTGGCTCCATATTCCGGAAACAGAGATGGATTATCCTGTAGTCAGGGGAAAAGACACTTCCTTTTATCTGAACCACAGCTTTGAGGGGAAGGACAGCGTATCGGGAGTAATTTTTACAGATCCGTTTACGGAACCGTTTGCGTCCGGCCACACGGTTCTCTATGGCCATAATATGAAAGACGGCTCCATGTTTGGAGGCCTTAAGGCCTATATGGATTCGGAGTTTTTTAGAAAATCGCCCTGTATTCGGATTTTCAGGCAGGGAAAATGGATTGTCTGCCCTATTTTTTCCTGCCATGTGGTTCAGGAAAATGATCATTCACCGTATCAGGCAGGGATGACAAAAACAGAGCGGGAAGCCTATTTTACTGCGATGTCCCAACAGTCTCTTTATGATACGGGGATTAAAAAATATGAAAATGAAGATTTTCTGACCCTTTCTACCTGTCACGGTTGGGGAAAGCGCCTGGTTTTGCATGCCATCATTCCCCATGAAGAGTCAGAAAAGGGAAGAGAATCTATAAAAATTGCTGATTTTTCTGTAAAAAAGAGTCAAAAATAGGCAGTTGCAACAGGGATAAATCACTGGACAAATGTCGTATTTTGTGAGAAAATAAACACGAGTATAACGTGATAAAATTAACAAGGAACACGATACTTATTAAACTGTATGGAGCAGGACGGCATCCTTCAGCCGGATGTTCAGTCCGACTGAAGAAATCGGATGTCCATCCGATGTGAAGGCAGGGGAAAAATTGTGCGTACAAGCAAGTTTGACGTCTGTTTTTGTTTCTGCTATCACGCCGTCCTAAACTGTTACATCAAATTTCAATTTGAAAGGAGTTTTAACACATGATTTATTCACATGAAGTAGAAGAAATGTGCACAGTTGCACAGGGCGTTCATCATGGCGCTGCTCCAATTCCAGAAGAAGCAAAATGGGTAAAGTCAAAGCAGATTACAGACATTTCCGGTCTTACACACGGTGTGGGCTGGTGTGCTCCCCAGCAGGGCGCATGTAAGCTGACTCTGAATGTAAAAGAGGGTATCATTCAGGAGGCTCTGGTTGAGACCATCGGATGTTCCGGTATGACACATTCAGCAGCTATGGCATCTGAAATCCTTCCGGGACTGACCCTGCTTGAGGCACTGAACACTGATCTGGTATGTGATGCGATCAATACTGCTATGAGAGAGCTGTTCTTACAGATTGTTTACGGAAGAACACAGAGTGCATTCTCTGAGGATGGACTTCCTGTAGGCGCCGGCCTGGAGGATCTGGGCAAGGGACTGCGTTCTCAGGTTGGTACTATGTATGGAACTCTTAAGAAAGGTCCGCGTTATCTGGAGATGGCTGAGGGTTATGTAACAGGCATCGCTCTGGATGCAGAAGATCAGATTATTGGTTACCAGTTCGTAAACCTTGGAAAGATGACCGACTTCATCAAGAAGGGCGACGATCCTAACACTGCATGGGAGAAAGCAAAGGGACAGTACGGCCGTGTAGATGACGCTGTTAAGATCATTGACCCACGCAAAGAATGATGAGGACCAATTAGGAGGATAAAGAAGATGGCATTATTTGAATCATATGAGAGAAGAATTGATAAGATCAATTCCGTATTAAACAGCTATGGCATTGCTTCTATCGAGGAAGCTGAAAAGATTACAAAAGATGCAGGCCTTGACGTTTATGCTCAGGTTAAGAAGATCCAGCCGATCTGCTTCGAGAATGCATGCTGGGCTTACACTGTAGGCGCAGCCATCGCGATCAAGAAGGGCTGCAGAAGAGCTGCTGACGCTGCTGCTGCCATCGGCGAGGGCCTTCAGGCATTCTGTATTCCCGGTTCTGTAGCTGACCAGCGTAAGGTTGGTTTAGGCCACGGAAATCTGGGCAAGATGCTTCTGGAAGAGGAGACTGACTGCTTCTGCTTCCTGGCAGGCCATGAGTCCTTTGCAGCTGCTGAAGGTGCAATCGGTATCGCAGAGAAGGCAAACAAGGTTCGTCAGAAGCCTCTGCGCGTTATCTTAAACGGTTTAGGAAAGGACGCTGCACAGGTTATCTCCAGAATCAACGGCTTTACATACGTTGAGACAGAGATGGATTACTACACAGGCGAGGTTAAGGAGCTGTGGAGAAAGTCCTACTCTGAGGGCTTAAGAGCAAAGGTTAACTGCTACGGCGCTAACGACGTAACAGAGGGCGTTGCTATTATGTGGAAGGAAGGCGTTGACGTTTCCATCACTGGTAACTCCACCAACCCAACCAGATTCCAGCATCCGGTAGCAGGCACCTACAAGAAGGAGTGCGTAGAGAAGGGCAAGAAGTACTTCTCCGTAGCATCCGGCGGCGGTACAGGCCGTACCCTGCATCCTGACAACATGGCAGCAGGTCCTGCATCCTACGGTATGACCGATACCATGGGACGTATGCACTCTGATGCGCAGTTCGCAGGTTCTTCCTCCGTTCCGGCTCACGTTGAGATGATGGGTCTGATCGGTATGGGTAATAACCCAATGGTTGGCGCTACCGTAGCTGTAGCTGTTTCGATCGAGGAAGCTGCTAAGGAAGGCAAGTTCTAAGAAATCCAGTAAAATCAAGGATTTAAGCAGTACGGAAAAGTATACAAAAGTAGGAAAATGCACATAACTTGTTTACTACTTGTTTATTATTTGATTACCGTATTTGTTTACCGTCAGGTAGGGCTGAAAATTGGCCCTACCTGATTTTTTCAAGATCTGATCGCAGCCATTCCAGGTCCCGGAGAGTGTAAACGGATTCGGTGATGTCCTGAATTTTATGGCCTACCATCTCCTTTAATGCATATTCATCAACCTCGGCTTTCTTTGCTCTGGTGACGAAGGTATTTCGGGGATCATGAGGGCGGTGCTCTGGATTGAGATTGAGCGCTGCCATCACAGCCTTGAAACGATAGCTGTATTTATCATAGGTAATTTTATAAGAGCCGGCATGGGTTTGCCCCTTATCATTAAAGAGGTATGGGCTTCCCAGAGACATGGCAATATCATAATTCTGTTTTACCAAGTCTCGAATTCTGGTATGGATCGGGACAATACGCTGCTTACCGGCATCCGTTTTTATTCCGGCTTGCATATACCATTCTTCGAGATTGATCTCATCCAAACGGAGCAGGGCAAGCTCCTGAGGCCTCCATCCCATATAACATTGGATCAGGATCCAGTCTATGTATTTCACTTTTCCGACATTTTCCCATAGGATGTTAAGCTCATTGTCTGAGAAGGGGATGTGGCTTCGCTTCGACGCTTCTTTTTCTTTCATAATATCTTCTGATATATCAAATGTTCTGGCATAGTTCACGGTCACAATTTCATATTCCAGTGCATAGTCATACATCAAATTAAAGAGAGATTTTATCCGCGCCTTTGTTCCAGCGCTGGGAAATACCTTCTCGCCTTTCTTTTTTCCGCGTGTTTCGATGCGGTATCCCTCGTCCATAACTCCCTTTATATGCCTTGCCCGTACATCTTTTGCCCGCATCCGGTAAATGCTGGAACAGTAGGCCCAGGCGGATGTGATCGTACGAGCATAGCTTTCATCACAGGTGCTCAGGTAAGCATCGGTCCATTTCTCATAGAGTTCTTCAACGAGAATATCATCTTTAAGATCGTAAGGATTGCGGTTATAATCTATCAGGGCCTGATAAGCTTCGTTGTAGGTTGGGAAATAAGCTTTGGGCTTCAGCGGTTTCAGTATGGGTTTATTGAATTCTGTTTTTCCAACGCAGACTCGAGTCCAAAAGGGGTTGCGCAGATTTTTGCCTTTGATTTCTGTGATGCTTCCGAAACCATTAGGCAGCCGTTTTCGTCTGGCACGTTTTTTATAATTGTTCTGGATAACCGTTCGATTCAACGGATAACCGCAATGAGGGCAGGCCAGGGCCTTGTCACTGACTTGCAGTTGACATTCCGGACATTGAATCAGTGCCATAATTATTCCTCCTTATTGTTGCGACGTCGCACATTTTTGCGTATAAAAAATACACCTGTACAGGTGTAAGGAGGTGTGGTACAATGTAGGTGGTTAAATCTTACATTGTATTTGGCCTCCGTGGCCTGTACAGAATTTATCTAAAAGCCGTTCCTGTTGGCGCAGGGGCGGTTTTTGCTGTTTTATTTAAAGTTTTGCTACTGCTCTAATTAATTCTTCGAACACAATTGGTTCATTTACAAAAATGGTATATGATTTATTTCTTGATTGTAAAGTCAAATATTTTCCAGATGAAATAAGTCCTGTTAATTTTTCATAAGGAATCTCGAATCCTTTTTGGTTATTCATAAACACAATTCTATGGTTTGTGATAATAAAACTTCCGAAATATTTTTCTGTAACATCTTTATAAATTTTTCGACTGTTTCCTGAACTCGAACGGACATAGACTCCCTTAGTAACACGGACACTAACACCACCTCCAGAGCCTGTACTCCCGACAGCTTTATTTTTTGTTTCTGTTAGATATGTTTGAACTTCATTACAAGCAAATTCACCATCTTTTAAGATTAAAGAACAGCTTTCTATTTTAGGAATGCCACCAGCTCGTATACTGCTTATGGTTTCTTGAACGGTTTTTTCGTAGTTCGCTTTTTCTAGGTTAACTTTCTTGATTTCACAAATAATGCTCCGGATAATCCAAATAGTAATAGCATAAAAAAGAATTACTATTATCTTATTAGATACACTGTATTCAGAAAAACGAGAAATAAAACCTATATCTAATATGCCTAAAGTAACAAGAAATATTATTTTTGTTTGCATTTTATTACTCATATCAACCCCTCTTTTCTTTTAATCTTTAAAAACTTTCGATTACGGATAATGTAGGCTCAAACATTATAAAATAGCCATCTAATTTGGTATAACAGCCATATTTTTCATGGTATAGTTCGAGAGCATCTCTCAGGGTCTCTTCGCTTACACCAAGACATTCAGCCAATTCGTAATGGTTCCGGCAGTGTTGGCGATGTCCTTGTATAATGCCAGAGAGGCCAATGCGTCGATCATAGGCCTTGAGACGAGCCAAGCGTTCCTGTTTTCTATTAGATGTATTGTTTTGATCTAAAATGTTTCCTACAGTTGTGTAGTGATGTTCTAACTCTTCTGTCAGTGTATCAGCAGTTTGGGCGGAGTCCATTCCTTTGCGCAGGGCAATGGAACCGTCTATGTAAAGTCCATTCAAACGGTCACTTTTAAATTGCACATAATCAACAGGAATATCATGATCGTAAGCTTCCTGCTCTAATTCTTCTAATTGTGTCAAACAAATTCCCCCTTATTTACGTCTGTTTTTCACAAATTCAGCATAGGCTCGGATGTCATCGAGCTCATCTTCTGTAAATTCATCTCCATCAAAATGGGCGGCAATGGTATGTGGCTCAGTATTGCCTATAATTTCTCCATCAACCAATTTTTCGGCATTGATATCAAGTGCCTTAGTAATTTTCAACACATTGCTTATATTTGAATTAGCCACGCCTCTTTTTAAAATGCTATCAAGGGTAGTCCATGGCATATTGATATTTTCGGAGAATTTTTTTAAACTCCCGTAATTACTAATAATTAGTTCTTTCAAATTCGATTCTAATTCGTTCACTTTACAACCTCCATTCATTTGAACTAATTTCATATTATCATCTAAATCTCGAAAAATCAATACAAAGGTTTTGTTAAATTTAATTTTATCACGAAAAATCATAAAAATATATTGACAATCACGAAAATTCGAGTATAATCAAGACTGTAATCACGAAAATTCGATAAGGAGGTGATAAAATTGTACCGTAATCTTGAAGCAGAAATGGCAAGAGCAGGAATTACCCAGTTTCAGCTTTCAAAAGAGCTTGATGTAACTCCTACCACAATGTCATTAAAATTGAATGGAAAAAGCAATTTAACATTGCAAGAATGTGTAAAAATTAAACACTTCTTAGGAACAGATGAATCTATTGACTATCTATTTGAGACTGAGGACGGGAGGTGAGAGAGATGGAAGAAAAGGAAAAACCACATTCTGATTGGAGAATGTGGATTATAACAGCGACCATGGTTATTCAGCTTTTGAACTCGATTCAGTATTATCAGGCTTGGAATCAACTTCAGAATTCGACTGAATTGCAGAGTCAGGTGTTGCAATATCAAGTTGAGAGTCTGAAGGCAATAAATCAGGCACTGGATGGCTGGAAGTAGCATCATTCATTTGGCTTGGATGATTTTCCAAGTATTCAGTTAATGATATAAGGCATTCAATAATTTGCTCGCCCTGTTCTTGGGTAATTGAAAAAGTTTCCATATCTGTATTTTCTTGAAGAGTAGATAGTGGATCTGGAAACAACCAGCTAAGAAGAGTGAGCAAAAATGTTACAAGCCATGCTACTTCAGAACGAGTCAACTTTTTCTTGGCTGAAGAAGATTGTGAAAGTACTTCTGGTGTTGCTTTTGATAGTTTATCAGATATTAATACTTCGGGGGCTTCAACATAATCTGGAAAGACATGAATGTTGTTTATGGAAGAAAGCAAAGGGCTTATTGCAGATTGAAATTCTTGTTGGCTAAATACACTCATGTCTCTACAGACGTTTGTTATGGGAGAAGTCATTTCATTAATTATTTGAATTACTGCGTTGTATCCGCCAATGCTGGAAGTTATTGCTTTAGACAATTTTACATACTGATTGAAACCAGAGAAAATTCCTGTTGGTACCGTGCATTGGGTGGAAAACACATTGGAAAAACGGATTGATGCTGTAGCGGCATTTAATAGTTCTCTTTGTTGATACACGATAGGAGAAAATGGATCCCTGGTCATGCGCTCAATCAGTTTTTGATTTGCGGTGAAAGCTTGTATCGCTTTGTCAATTTCGGACATGTAGTAATAATTCCCCTCTTTTGTACTCGGTGTTGCAGCACCTGTGAGTACAGTATAGGTCAGAGGGGAAGAAATGACAAGATAGTTTGAGAATGAGGGAGGTGAGAGCATGGCAGAGAGCGTAATACAACTGACTCAGGCGAAGGAAATAGGAGAGCATATAGCTCGTATGCTTATGAGTGAGAATTCTGTACCCGAGTTCGGAGAGAAAGGTGTTCCGGTAGCCGTTGCAGCAAGAGTTTTTGGAAAGGATGCTACTTGGATTCAGGCAGGAATCATTTCTGGATGGCTGCCTATAGGAATAGCAACTCAGGACAAGCGGCAGGTTACAGATATCAAACAGATGGAATCAGGAAAAAGAACCAATTACTATATCAGTCCCAAAAAGTTATGGGAGTGGACTGGGTACATATGGAGAGGAGAAGAAAATGCAATCAGAAGTAATTAAGTATCAGCCCCCAGTGGAGGGCGTTGTAGTTACTCAGGAAGAAGAGAAGCAGATTCTGAAGCTGGGCCGGATCATGAGGGAACAGCTGGATCAGAGCCATAAGGATGTGCGGCTGTTTGGCAGGCTGTCTACGGTGATGGCATTCCTGTTGGGGATGGAATCAGTGTTGCTGTTGGTGGCTACCGGAATAATAGCACTGTGAGAGGAGGTGAGGAAGATGAAGAAGGCAACAACCGTAGCGGAGTATAAGATCCGCAAGTGTCTGGCAAAGTTAGAGCGGCGGGGAGACATTGCACTGGAGTGCTTTGCTTTTGAGATGATCGGCCCCCGTGAGGCGGAACTGAGAGATAGTAATGGTGATGCATTCCGGCTGGCTTACGATCCGGTGAGTGAATCAGTTTCTGAGATTTAAGGCGGTGAGGACGATGGACAAGGATGTTTGTGGTACTTGCCACAATAAGAATCGGTGCATAGAACGGAGCAGGATGTATCCGTGCCTGAATTACAAGAAGAAAAAGGACCTACACAGCGGCAACTGTGACGGGTCCAAGCGTTAAAAAATCAACACCCTCTATTATGAGGGAGAACAGGAGAAAAATCAATGGTAAACACAACAATTTCATACAATGGGGCCAAAAGGACAGCTGAAAGCGAGATTGCTCTTGCAATCTGTCTGACAGGCAATGAGAAGAAGGATGGAGTGGAGGCAACGGTGATCTGCATAGGTGAGAGAGAAAATATATCCTCAGATGATTTTGTTGAATGCCTTGCTAAAAGTATGGTGAGTGCAGTTAGCCGTGTGGCCGTTAATGATTTAGGAGCTGCACATGCATTGATGAAATTAAGCCGTATCGTGGAAAAAGCAGCGAAGGAGAAATGCCTGGAAAGGTTGTCCAAATGACTCGCCCCACTACATACCCCGGCAGCCAGGTCAGGATCACATCCCCGTTTTACTTCCTGACCTGCTCCTGCGGTGTCCGGATGTGGTCCCTCCTTAGGGAGATTACACCCTGTCCGAACTGCGGAAAGATTATGAGGAGGGAGGGCACTGCGGATGGCAGTCACTAAGCATATATTTGCCAGCCGGGAGGAATGGCTTAAGGGCCGGAAGAACCATATCGGCGGGTCGGATGCCAGCGCCTGTGTAGGTATGAACCCGTACAAAGACAACGTGCAGCTGTGGGAAGAAAAGATGGGGCTGGTGATGCCGGAGGATATTTCAGATAAGGATTATGTCCGGTACGGCACAGAAGCAGAAAAACATCTGCGGGCACTGTTCGCCATGGATTTCCCGGAATATCAGGTATTCTACGATGAAGATAATATGTTCATCAACGACCGGTACCCGTGGATGCATGCTTCTTTGGATGGTGAGCTGGTGGATGAGCAGGGACGGCGCGGGATACTGGAAATCAAGACCACTAATATTCTACAGAGTATGCAGCGTGAAAAATGGAATGGTAAGATACCGGACAATTATTATTGCCAGGTGCTCCATTATCTGGCAGTGACAGAGTATGATTTTGCGGTTTTGAAAGCCCAGCTTAAGAGCGAATGGCATGGGGAACTGCGGATTACAGTCAAGCACTATTTCATCGAAAGAAAGGACATTGAGGAGGATATCCGGTATCTGGTGGAAGCAGAACAGCGTTTCTGGACTTGCGTAGTGGAAGGCCACAGGCCGGATTTGCTTCTCCCGACGATATAAAGGCAGAGGAGGAACGTATGGAATTAAAAATCTATAATCCGCAGGAAGGCGGATATTTAAAGAAGATCGAATGGAATTTCGAGGAGCTGAAGGAAGAGGTTACAGCCAAAGCTAAGGAATATGCGGCAACCGTCTACACAGATGAAACCATCAAGGCAGCCAAGGCCGACCGGGTCACGCTGAATAAGTTTGTAGAGGCCGTGAAGGGAGAGCGGACTGCGATCCGCAAGAAGCTGCTGGAGCCGGATGAGCTGTTTGGTGAGCAGATCAAGGAGTTGACCGGGATCGTCCAGGGTGCCATTGATAAGATTGATACTCAGATCAAGGATTATGAGAGCCGCCAGAGGGAAGAAAAGACGGCAAAGATCAAGGAGTTCTATGAGGCCAATATCCATGATATCGGCCAGTGCCTCCCCTTTGACCGGGTGATGAAGCCCCAGTATGCCAATGCATCCACTACCATGAAGTCCATCAAAGAGGAGATCCTTGCACTGATCCAGAAGGTAGATGAGGGTCTGGCGATCCTGAATGAGGTGGACAGCCCTTATGCCGGGGATATGAAGCAGGTATTTTTACAGACCTATGATATCGGCGCCGCCATGGCAAAACGGAACCAGCTGGAGGCGGAAGCGGAGAACCGGCGCCTGTACATGGAAGAACAGGAACGGAGAAAGGCAGAACGTGAGGCCGCCCGAAAGGCAGAGGCCGACCGGGTTATGCAGGCTGGAAGGGCACCGGAGCCGCTCAAGGAGATGCCCCAGAAGATGGAAACGGTAGAGGACCCGGTCAATGTGATCGACTTCCGGGTATACGCCACCATGGCACAGCTGATGAGGCTGAAAACGTTTTTAAATGATAACGGCATCCGGTTTGAGCCGGTACCAAAGAATTAAGGAGGAAAAGGAATCATGGCAGTAAATAACAGTCTGGCAAACAGGCAGAGGAAAACAGGGCTTACTGCATATCTGACCCAGGATGCAGTAAAAGACCAGATCAATAAGGTAGTAGGAGGAAAGAACGGCACCCGTTTTATTTCCAGTATCGTTTCTGCTGTCCAAGTCAATCCGGCATTGCAGGAGTGTACCAACAGCAGCATATTAAGCGCTGCACTTCTGGGGGAGTCATTGAACCTTTCCCCCAGCCCCCAGCTGGGCCAGTATTATATGGTACCGTATGATAACCGGTCAAAGGGAGAGAAGGAGGCTCAGTTCCAGCTTGGATATAAGGGATATATCCAGCTGGCTACCCGCAGCGGTCAGTATAAGAAGCTTACTGTGCTGGCAATCAAGGAGGGGGAACTGGTCCGGTTCGATCCTCTGAATGAAGAAATTGAGGTGAGCCTGATCGAAGATGAAGATGAGCGGGAAAATACACCGACTATGGGATATTACGCCATGTTTGAGTATACCAATGGTTTCCGAAAGTCCATGTACTGGAGCCGGGAAAAGATGGAGAATCATGCAAAGAAATTCAGCCCGGGATATAAAAAGGATCTGGAGAAAGGAACAAAGTGGACATTCTGGGCGAAGGATTTTGATGGCATGGCGTATAAGACAATGCTCCGCCAGCTGATCAGCAAGTGGGGGATCATGTCGATTGACCTGATACAGGCCATTGATGCAGATATGGCCGTCATTCATGAGGATGGCACGAAGGATTATGTGGAGACTGATGCGGATATGGTGGTTGCAGATGTATCAACAGAGGAAAAAGAGCAGACAGAGCCTGTGCAGCCTTCTGCTCCTGAGACAGCATCCCCGCCGGTACCACAGCCTCAGGATGCAGCCAGTGCATTCTTTGGATAAGGAAAGGAGGTGAGCACAGCATATGGCGATCACGTTTGATACGATAGCGAACGGGGAGCTGGCAGAAAAGTTCCAGATGGCCCTGACCCAGATCGGACGCAACATCATGGACCCCAAC
>NZ_JBBKBT010000011.1:0-104927 GCF_037890305.1 Enterocloster sp. HCN-30185 | reverse complement strand
TAATAGGTGATTATCATGGCAATAGTGAAACATATTAAAAGTCGAAATGCAAACTATTCAGATGCTCTGGATTATCTCATCTTTCAACATGATGAATCAACCGGAAAAATGATTCTTGATGAATTTAATCGACCACTGCGAAGAGATGAATTATACATGGATGGTCTCAACTGTAATCCCGATACTTTTGATGTTGAATGCTATGAATGTAATGAACATTTTAAAAAGAACCGAAGCAAATCCGAAATCAAAAGTCATCACTATATCATCAGTTATGATCCTGCCGATGCTATTGAATGTGATCTGACGGGAGAAAAAGCACAGGCTCTATCTTTAGAACTTGCAAAGAAAATTTTTCCAGGATATCAGGCTCTTATCGTGACACATACCGATGGTCACAATGGATCCGGCAATATCCATACGCACATTGTTATCAATAGTGTTCGTAAAAACACAGTAAAAAGAGAATCTTATATGACGCAGCCTCACGATCATGAAGCCGGATACAAGCACCGATCCACAAATAAATTTCTGGATTATTTCAAAAAGGAAATTATGGATATGTGCATCCAAGAGGGACTTCATCAAATCGATCTTCTCTCTCCGGCTGAAACTAAAGTGCCACAAGCAGAATATATGGCTCAAAAATCCGGACAGAAAAAATTAGAAGAGACAAATAAAAAAATCATTGCCGATGGATTGAAACCAACAGCCACAACATTTCAAACACAGAAGCAGGAACTCAGAAATGCCATTGAAGAATGCAGCTCGCATTCCAAAAACTTTCAGGAATTCCAATCTCTGCTTTTTGAAAAATATCAGATTTCCGTTATTGAAGAGAGGGGAAGATATCGTTATCTCCATCCGGATCGGGACAAACGGATTACAGAGAAGGCTTTAGGAACTCAATACGGCAAAGAACATTTAGAACAGCTCTTCTTACGAAAAAATCCGATAACCATTCTTTATGTCAGATCTCATTTACGGTTGGTGGTAGATCTTCAGAAAAATGTGAAAGCAATGCAAAGTCCCGGATATGCTCATCGGGTAAAAATATCCAATCTTCAGGAAATGGCAAATACCATTATCTATGTGCAAGAACATGGATACAATACCCAAACCGAATTAAAAAGTGCCTTTTCCGAATCTCAAAAACAGTTAGATCAGGCAACAGATCAGCTTATGGAAATGAATGCAGATTTGAAAAGCATCAACCGGCAGATTCATTACACCGGACAATATTTTGCACAGAAAGCAATCTATACCGAATTTTTAAAAGCGAAAAACAAAGGCAGATTCCGAAAGGAACACACCGCTGAAATTCAAGCATATGAAGAAGCCCGTGACTGGCTGAAATCTTTTTATCCAGATGGAAAGATGCTTCCTATCAAAACATTGAAGGAACAAAAAGCCAGCTTGCAGGAACAGATCGACCAGCAAAAATCATCCATCCGATCTCTAAAGGATCTGACACAAGATTTAAGAACCGTAGACAAAAATGTGGAAGCAATTCTCCACAACCAGGTTCCCAAAAAACAAAAGACACGGGAACCCGAATTATAAATCATTTTACGAAGGAGGAATTACAATATGACACAAAATGAATTTAATGTTGTCCTTGAACAACAATATCGAAAATGTGCCGATGTACTGGTACACAAGAAAAAAGAATACACCGGAGACCGCATTGATCGCCTGAGTGCATTTAAAATTGCTGCCTCATTACAGGGATGCACACCTAAGACTGCTCTGGCCGGAATGATGTCGAAGCATGTCGTATCTCTCTATGATATGTTTTCTATTATGATTACGTTTGGAAGAAAATTAAAACATTTGAGACAGAAAAATCATCTCACACAAAAAGAACTAGGTATTGCACTTGGCTTTCCGGAAGATTCTGCTGATGTCAGAATTGCACAATATGAAGCAGATGCAAGAAAGCCTCGTGATGAAATCCTTGCTAAAATGGCTAAAATACTTTACGTACCAATCGATGTCCTCACCGTTCCAGTATTATCTGAACCAAGAGAATATGATGCTGCGTCCTTCTGGATGCATGAACTTTCTGCAGAATTATAATTTTTTTAATAAAATAAAAAAAGCAGGAAATCTTTAGATATGCTCTCTTCGTGATGACAGTTTATTATTTTACTGTCTCTCATAAAGGGAGCATATCATTTCAGATTTCCTGCTTAGCAAAGCTGTGAAGATTTAATTGTGATTGGGTTGCCAGTTATACAAACTGCAATTTGAAAACCACATTTTTATAAGTGGTTATTAACCCTCACAGGGTTTTAATAAAATCCTCCGAAAGCCTTGAAAATAAAGGGTTTATCGCAAAATGCTCACCTTAACTTATTATACGATTTCACTTACGTTTATTCTTCCCTTGGAAGCTGATAAGGGCAAACACAAGGGCAAGAAAATCTGATAACAAGATATAAGAGAATGTGGCAATCGGAGAACTGTGACGTATGTGCGAATATATTATACTGGAGGATTTATTATATGGACAAGTACATTTTTGATGAAAGCAACGGTTTATGGTATGAATTGCAGGGAGATTATTATATCCCTTGTCTGATACTTTCCGAAGAAGAAACACAGCCTATCGGTTTGTGGGGACAGCGCCACAAGCAGTATCTAAAGGAGCATAAGCAGTTCCTCTATACCACAATGCTGATTGAGGGTACACTAAACTCCTACCTTGCAGATATTGACAGACAGGCACAGGAGCGTTTGCTCCTGCTGACAAAGCAAATTGCAGAGCAGGAAAATGTGACCGAGAAACTGAAAGCAGATAATGCTATGCTGTGGGTACAGAAAATGAATGAAATTCAGTCCAGAGTTAGAGAAATCATTTACAGCGAGATTATCTACGCATAACAGAATGAGTGATTGGGGCGGTAAGCCAGCTTTTGGCTTACTGCCCTTGTCTGCTCATAAGCAAAATAAAGAAATACCGTCAATGGCAGTGCTTGCACTGTTCATCGAGACCATTGACGGTATTGCGTATTTTGCTATCGCTGTCCGTGGCTTTTTTCAATTTTAAACGTTGCTTAAAACAACTTATTGTGTTAAAATATATGCTGATACAAATAAGAGTTTAGGAGGAACCGAAACTATGACAGCCTCAATGCGTTTAAGATAAGCTGGCAATAAAAAAAGCAGAATCTATCCCCGATGATAGGCTTTTTTGTTGTGCTTATTTATACGATATTGAGCATTCATTAGTTACGGTGAGATATAAGTTATTTAACTATACCTTTATTTAACTATGTCTTTAATATGAATGTTTCCAAATTGTATGTATGCAGACCAAAAGCCACATTGTGGATTTTGGCCTGCATTTTTTATTGCCTAGAATGCTGTTCAAAATAGAAATTCAAGCAAAATAATATGCAGGAGATAATATAAATGGAAAAATACAACAATTGGAAACTTAAGTTTTATACAATATGGGCAGGGCAGGCAGTATCATTAATCACTAGTGCCATCCTGCAAATGGCGATCATTTTTTACCTTACAGAGAAAACAGGATCTGCGATAGTCTTGTCTATGGCTTCACTAGTAGGTTTTTTACCCTATGCGGTCTTTGGACCAGCTATTGGTGTATTAGTGGATCGTCATGATAGGAAGAAGATAATGATTGGTGCTGATTTAATTATCGCAGCAGCTGGGGCAGTGCTTGCTATTGTTGCATTGTATATGGAGCTACCTATCTGGATGGTTATGGTAGTATTGTTTATCCGTAGCATTGGAACGGCTTTTCACACCCCGGCTCTCAATGCGGTTACGCCACTTTTAGTACCAGAAGAACAGCTTACGAAATGTGCAGGCTATAGTCAGTCTTTGCAGTCTATAAGCTATATTGTTAGTCCGGCGGTTGCAGCACTCTTATACTCCGTTTGGGAACTAAATGCTATTATTGCCATCGATGTATTGGGTGCTGTGATTGCATCTATTACGGTAGCAATTGTACGTATTCCTAAGCTGGGTGATCAAGTGCAAAGTTTGAAACCAAATTTCATACGAGAAATGAAAGAAGGAATGGCTGTACTACGGCAAAATAAAGGATTATTTGCTTTATTACTCGTTGGAACATTATATATGTTTGTTTATATGCCCATAAATGCTTTATATCCTTTAATCACTATGGAATATTTTAATGGTACACCGATGTATATTTCTATTACGGAGATTGCTTATGCCTCTGGTATGTTGATAGGGGGTCTATTATTAGGGTTATTTGGGAATTACCAAAAGCGAATCTTATTAATAACGGCATCCATTTTTATGATGGGGATAAGCTTAACCATTTCAGGATTACTTCCCCAAAGTGGATTTTTCATATTTGTAGTCTGCTGTGCAATAATGGGGCTTTCGGTTCCGTTTTACAGCGGTGTGCAAACAGCTCTTTTTCAGGAGAAAATTAAGCCTGAATATTTAGGACGTGTATTTTCTTTAACTGGAAGTATCATGTCTCTTGCTATGCCAATTGGGTTAATTCTTTCTGGATTCTTTGCTGATAGAATCGGTGTAAATCATTGGTTTTTACTATCAGGTATTTTAATTATTTGCATTGCAATAGTTTGCCCAATGATAACTGAGATTAGAAAATTTGATTTAAAATAAACAATATTGGAGGGATATTTATGTATCTTATTTTCATGTAATTCTTCCTGCTTAAATCGCAGGGTTTTCCCTGCGTACAAGCAAATGAAAACATGCGATTATAGACAGGAGGAAAATGTTATGGAATTGATATTAAAAGCAAAAGACATTCGTGTGGAATTTAAAGGACGCGATGTTTTAGATATAGATAATTTAGAAGTATATGATTATGACCGTATTGGTTTAGTAGGAGCAAATGGTGCAGGAAAAAGCACTTTATTCAAGGTGCTTTTAGGCGAATTAACTCCTCTAGGATGTAAAATGAATCGTCTGGGTGAACTTGCCTATATCCCTCAGTTGGACGAAGTAACCTTGCAGGAGGAAAAAGATTTTGCACTTGTAGGCAAGCTTGGTGTTAAGCAATTAGATATACAAACCTTGAGCGGCGGTGAAGAAACAAGGCTTAAAATAGCACAAGCTTTATCGGCACAGGTTCATGGTATTTTAGCGGATGAACCTACGAGTCATTTAGACCGTGAAGGAATTGATTTTCTAGTCGGACAGCTAAAATATTTTACAGGTGCACTGTTAGTTATTAGCCATGACCGCTATTTTCTTGATGAGGTAGTAGATAAAATATGGGAACTGAAAGATGGCAAAATCACTGAGTATTGGGGAAACTATTCTGATTATCTTCGTCAGAAAGAGGAAGAACGCAAGAACCAGGTTGCAGAATACGAGCAATTTGTTACCGAACGTGCCCGATTGGAAAGGGCTGCGGAGGAAAAGCGAAAACAGGCTCGTAAAATAGAACAGAAGGCAAAAGGTGCTTCAAAGAAAAAAAGTACGGAACGTGGAGGGCGTTTGGCTCATCAGAAATCAATGGGAAGTAAGGAAAAAAAGATGCATAATGCCGCTAAATCTCTAGAGCATCGGATTGCGGCCTTAGGAAATGTAGAAGCTCCGGAAGACATTCGCAGAATTCGTTTCAGGCAAAGTAAAGCATTGGAGCTCCATAATCCATATCCTATTGTCGGTACGGATATTACTAAAATATTTGGAGATAAGGTATTGTTTGAAGATGCATCTTTTCAAATTCCGCTTGGAGCAAAAGTGGCTCTAACTGGTGGGAATGGAACAGGAAAAACAACTTTAATCCAAATGATCTTAAACTATGAAGATGGAATTTCTATTTCACCTAAGGCAAAAATAGGATACTTTGCACAAAATGGTTACAAGTACAACAGTAATCAGAAAGTCCTGGAGTTTATGAAGGAGGATTGTGATTACAATGTTTCAGAAATTCGTTCCGTGCTTGCATCCATGGGGTTTAAACAGAACGATATTGGAAAAAGCTTATCTATTTTAAGCGGTGGTGAAATTATGAAATTATTGCTAGCTAAAATGCTTATGGGTAGATATAACATCCTACTAATGGATGAACCGAGCAACTTCCTTGACATACCAAGCCTGGAGGCCTTGGAAATACTAATGAAGGAATATGCAGGAACGATCATGTTTATCACCCATGACAAACGGTTACTTGAAAATGTGGCTGATGTAATTTATGAAATTAAAGATAAGAAATTAAACTTAGTCCGATAATTATTTTACTTTTCGTATTTGACAGATCGTAAGTAGGCCGTGAAAGAGGTTATTGATTTTAACTAAACGTTAAGTAGGTTAGACCTCTAATCAGAATCGAGTAGGAGAAATTCCTCTTAGGCGAGAAATTTCGACCTCTCACACCACCGTACGTACGGTTCCGTATACGGCGGTTCAATCAACTTAACAAGTAACACACCTTTTGGTGTAGTAATCTAACATTGAGACTAATCCAAATTGGGTTAGTCTCTTGTTGCTTATCGCAACATTTACAGCTCCTTTATTGCATACATACGCTATTCTGTATCCTGCGTATGCGACGTGAAAGGCTCTGTTCTTTTCGATTCCTAGTTTCATCAAGTTCTTTGCTCTATTTTGTGGCGTTTTCCAATGTTTCCAGATGCACATTCTCAACCGATAGCGAATGTTACTGTCCAACTTCGCACAAAGGGTTTTCATACTTCCTATCTTGAAGTAGTTAATCCACCCTCTGATAAGTTCGTTGAGTTTCTGTACCTTGTAGGAGTTGCTTACTCCCCAACTTCTGCAAGTAAGTTGTTTCATTCTTGCCTTAAATCTTGCTACCGATTTTGCATGTGGTTTTGCCTTGTATTGGTGTGTTCTGCTATCAAAATAAAATCCAAATCCAAGGTATTTAAGCCCTCTTGGTCTGTCCACCTTACTCTTTGTCATATTTACTTTGAGCCCCAGTTTCTCTTCAATGAACTTCGTGAGATTTCTCATCACTCGCCTTGCAGACATTTCACTTCCAACCATAATAATACAGTCGTCTGCGTATCTGACAAAGTTCAGCCCTCTTTGTTCCATTTCCTTATCGAGTTCGTTCAGTATGATATTCGCAAGGAGTGGCGATAGATTTCCACCTTGTGGTGTTCCTATCACAGATTCCCTGTATTCATCGTCTACCATGATTCCACTTACAAGAAACTTTCTGATGATTGAGATTACATCCCCGTCCTTGATTGTTTTGCCAATTAAGGTCATCAGTTTATCATGGTTTACTGTGTCAAAGAACTTCTCCAAGTCAATGTCTACAATCCAATCGTAGCCGTCATTCATCATATCAAGCGCTGTGATGATTGCCTGCTGTGCACATCTATTTGGTCTAAATCCATAACTATGGTCATGGAATTGTTTCTCATAGATTGGTGTTAGTACCTGTGCTATGGCTTGTTGTACAAATCGGTCTGTTACTGTTGGTACTCCTAGGTTTCTGACACCACCGTCTGGTTTTGATATCTCCACTCTGTGTACTGGTTGAGGTTTGTATTTTCTTGTCCTCAACTGTTCCTTGATAATTTCGCCGTTCTTTGCAAGATGTTCTTTGAGTTCCGTGTACTTCATTCCGTCCACTCCCTCTGCACCTTTGTTTCGTACGACTTGCAGATATGCCGTATTAAGATTATCTTTACTTAATATCTGCTCCATTAGACTACTTGTGTCCATGCGTTCGTTCCTTTCCGTCTCGCTTGAATTGACCACCCTTTACCCGATTGGTTACGGCAGATGTTGTCTTTTCTGCAATCGAGACTCTACTAAAACTGATTGATTGTTCGCCCCTTCGCTCCATTTCCATTACAGAAACTTCTTCACTACTATGGGCTCTGCTGACTTCTCACCGTTCGTTGTTACTAGGCTAATGAAACCTCTGTGAGACCTCCCCAGTTAAGGTGCAAACTCTTTCCCTCCATATATCTGCCACATTTACTCTGTTCCTACAAAAGTGATAGTTATTAGATTTTGCTTTATTTTGCAAGCTTATCTATCAGAACCTAGCCTTATATGTGATTTCTGTCCGTCAGACCAGAGGTTTGCTTACAGCTTCTTTCAGATTTTGCCTCACGACAAACACCCTTGCTGTTCAGCTATACACTTCCCACTATCTGGGCATGTTCGGGACTTACACCCGTTAGAGTTTGCCCATGCTGGGCAAACAAAAATAAGGCCTTCAAGATGAATTTTGAAGGCCCCCTTTCCATAGAAATATACGTAAAGCATAAGGAACACATGGCAAAAAAGGCGTTTCTCAGCATGGGATATAGCTTTTGATATTGAAAGGAGTGATTCAGTATGATAGATAATATTATTCAATCAGTGACAGAAAAATTATCCTCTTTGTCCTGTGCGTCACGGGGGTCAAAGCTGATGATATAGTGGTGGCTCTTTACGTCCTCCCGTCTTTGGTTCTTGCCGTATTTCAGATTGGAGCGCATACACGCTATGGCGAAATCCTCCCCGCCGCAATTAAGGGAAGAAATGCGGTAATCATCACGGGGGATAAGCCGCCCGTTTTCATCAAGGGCGGGCTTCATGGTAAACTCGTCATGCTCAAAGGTTAGGTACTGTTCGGCAGCCCCATAGTCGGCATTTTTAGAGCTGATATGTTTGAACGTTGCCAACGGTTTCACCTACTTTCTGCAAGACTTCAAACTTCAAGGCGGCAAGCTCCGCTATGGCGGCGCGTACCTCATTGGAGAGTGTGTTATAGGGTGCGCCGTACTCGTTCAGACAGCGGGCAATCTGATTCAAGTTGCCGCCGATTTTCCCGTACTCTGCTGTAAGTTTCCCAACGGCAGAGAGCAGTTCATCATTGACCGGGGAAACGGTAATGACCGGGCGTATGCGTGACTTAATTAGTGCCTGCCGGATATATTCGGACTGGCTCATTTGGCAGAGGGTGACACGCTCGGAAAACTCGGCGTATTCTTCCTCGGTCAAGCGTGTTTTGATTACCCGGCGGCGGTGGGGCGTGTTGTATCTTTTCATGGTCGTAGACCTCCTTTCTTTTATGCTTTGCCCTTTCACTAATAGGAGAAAAACAGGGGCATAAGCGGAAGTGTTTTTTGAAAAATCCGAAAAAATTTTTTGGGGGATTTTTCAAGCGGCACAAGCCGCAAAAGGCGGGCTTGGGGTGGCAACCCCAACAAGATTCCCGCAGGACAAAATGAGCCGATAGGCGAAATTTGGTACTGTGGTAGAATCTTGCTCTAAGAAAACGGCGTAAACTTCCCCTTCTACTCCTTACTACGCAGAGAAATGAAGATATGGCAAAGTTTTGGGAAACTTTTTGAGAAAACTTTTCGACAAAGCTGGAAAATCAGCACGTTTTTTGGCGCAAAAAAACAGGAAACCTTTTCTTGATTTCCTGTCATGGTATGTCGCTGTGGTGGGCGGCGGTTGTTCTGTTGTTATTCCCCGGAAGCAAACTTGTAGCCTATGCCTAAAACGGTCTTTATGTAGGTGGGCTTGCGGCTGTCCGGCTCTATCTTTTTCCGCAGGTTGTAAATCACGTTGGCAACACTTGAATGGCAAGTATCGCTTTCCATGTTCCAAACGGCTTCAAATATCTGTGTCCTTGTGAGGACAATGCCGGGATTGGAAGCAAGGAATACAAGGGCATTATATTCAAGACGTGTTAGATTGACTTCCTCCCCGTCTTGAAATACCCGGCGTTGGCTCTGCCTTATTTCCAATCCCGGAAAAGATAACACGGAAACGGGTGTAAGCTGCATGGGTTCAAGTCGCATATAATTAGATATTGCCGATATGATTTTGTCAATCGCTGTTTCCTCTTGTTCGTTAAGTGTCAGTAGTAGTAATTTTCCCATGTTCATTACCCCTTTTATCCGTTGAATTTAAACTATATTTTTCTGTCGTGTTTTTTGACAGTAAGCAACAAATATATATCATAGAGAGCGTAATGTCAATTTAATGTCATTAAGAGAATAGGTGGTCTGTCTAATTATTATCATTTTGTTCATTTGCGCCTACGCTGCGTTTGGCATTTTGGCAATTCAATATATTGTAAATTTATCTATATCAGCGGGCTAACCTCATTTTCACAAAATAAGCTAAGTTTGTGAAGTGCTCTTGTGCAGGCAACATATAAGAGGTTTTTATCATCTTCATCATGGTAGTTTTGGCTGTCTGCATCACAAATTAAGACAGCATCAAATTCTAATCCCTTTGACATATATACTGGTAAGATAAACACGCCTTGTAAATCTGATACGCTCCCATTTTTGATTAACTGAATATCAAGTTTGTGTTTAATTTTATTAAATAGATAGATTGAATTTTTTTCGGTTTTACAAATTAAGCATATCGACTGAAACCCTTTCTCCTGGCATAGATTTATTTCCTTAACAATTTCATCAATGAAGATTTCGGAATTATCAGCAATATATACTTTTGGGCTATCGCCATTCCGATTAAAACTTTTTATCTGTGAACTTTTTTCAATGAACTTTAAACTAAAATTTAAAATTTCATTCGTACAACGGAAACTTTTATCCAACATAATAAGAGAAGATTTTTTCTTGTTCAATATTTTTTGAATTTGTTCGTAGAAAGAAATATCTTCTTTTTTGGCAAGAGTCTGTTTCATATCTCCTAAAATAGTAAATTTGGCATTAGAAAATAGCAAATTAAATATTTCATATTGGAGAGGGTAGTAGTCCTGTGCTTCATCAATGACTACCTGCTTAATATTTTTATATTTATTTGTTCCGTATATTTTTAAATACAAATAAGCGATTGCTATTGCGTCATCATAATACAATCTGTCTGCTTCCAAATTTTCCCTAGTATATTCCCATATACTTTTTATGCCTTGTGACAGATTGCTATTTTGCAGCAGGCTATAAAAATAGGCTTCATTGCTAAATAATATTTTATATAATTCAACAATGTCAATTTTTATAAATTTCTGTATTTCCTGCTTGATTAGATTTTTTTCTTCTTTATGCCCCCGCCCTTTTCCTGTTCCAAATATTTGTTCTAAAATATAATCTTCTAATTGTTCTAATTTTATGCCTAATGGTGTTTCTGTTCTTCCTAATATTTTATCTTTTAGAATTTGCCTGCTTACAACGCATTTTCCCTCATAATAAACATCTTCAAATTCTATCCACTGGCGGGGTATATCAATGAGAAATTGGTCTAAAATTTCCCTAAAAAAACTTGACGTTTTAAATTCTATACTATTTCTTGAAATTTCCTTGTATTTTGAATTGACAATCAGGTTTTCTAAAAAATCATTTCTTGACTGAATTTTCCTGCCAATTAATAACGCACTAAGTATATCTTCAAACACGGAAGAAATAACATTATCTTCTCCCAATTCGGGCAATACATTTGAAATATATTGCTCGAATATAGAATTTGGGGAAATAATCATAATGTTATTTGCGGACAGCTTTGTTTGTAAACCTTGATACATAAGATAAGCAGCCCGGTGGAGAGCAATAGAGGTTTTTCCACTTCCCGCTACACCCTGTACCATTAGCAGGTCATTTTCCATATCTCTAATAACCACGTCCTGTTCATGCTGAATTGTTTCAACAATCGCTTTCATTTTAGCAGTAGTGTTTTGTGACAGTAATTGCCTTAAAAATTCATCAACAATCTGAACATCTGAATCAAAGAAATATTCCAGTTTTCCGTTTTTTATTTCATATTGGCGTTTCAAATTGAGTTCGCCTGTTACTCGTCCACATGGAGCGTCATAAAACGCTTCGCCGGTCATAAAACGATAGAAAATACTGGCAATCGGCGATCTCCAATCATAAACATACATCTCTTGATAGCTGTTTTTTCGTAGAGAAGAACGTCCAATGTATATTTTTTCAAATTCGTCCTCATCATCAAATTTAAAATCAATTCGGGCAAAATAGGGCGATTTAATCATCTTTTCTAACAGAAGTATTTTATGTTCTTCTTCTTCGTAATCTATAATTTTGTCTGTTACAGGATTGATATATTGGCTTAATTCAACAAGTGCCTCGAAACCGTCCGATGTATACAGTGATGTAATACCGTGTTCTGTATTTTCACGCACATCTTTTTTGGCTTCGATAATTTCTGATTTCTTTTTGTCTGCCGCTTCTTTTGCCTGCTTTAATTGTTCCTCGGCTAAAGAGATTGTTTGTGCTAATCTTTTTTCTTCAAACGCTTTTTCTGTCTGATTATTCCCCATAATGATTATGACCTCCTTGAAAAATGAAAGAAAATTTTACTGAAACATTGCTAGGCTAGTTTAGCATGTGTCAGCTTATATAAACAGTCTTGTATTTATAAAATTTGTATGGTATTATTACAGTGGGAAGAAGTATGTTAGATATTTGATTTCTGCAAGCATATCAATTCTAATACGGACGTGTAATTAAAACAATAAAAAAATTGGGACAAAGCAGTTATACCACTATGTCCCAATTTGCTATTACTCCATATCTTCAGCAGACAGAAACACAAGCCCGACAAATTCTTCCTCAATCAGTTTCTTCAACTTTTCCACTGTGCTCTATGCAGGCTCCCGTATCTCCATTCCAACCTATAATCTCTTTCTGTAAAAGCAAATCTTGTTCTGTGAAAAAATGAGTTGGATTCCGTAGTAGTCGGCATTGTGCGTAATGTGTATAACTGACTGTATCATGGAATTGTGGGTAACTCTGTTTGCAGGACGTGGGAAAGCTGCACTTTAGCTTTTCCATGTGCTGTGAATAGAGTTATCCATGATTCCATAGCCTGTTATGCACATTTCCACAATGTTTGTCTTTTGGTCGTTGGTTCGGAAAAGAAAAGCCCTGTATGTTATTATATACAGAGCCATTCTAATCTTTTTTTATCCACTACATAGAGCGTTTCCTTTCTGCAAAATTCATTTTACAGAGTGATACCCGCCTTTTTTGCAAAGTAGTCTTTTCTCCCGGTAAGCTCTGACTGTTTTTCCTTTGGAAGATTGTTGAATAAATCATCATAAAGAACATCAGCTAACTGCATTTCTCTCGCAAGCAAAAATACATTTAGACTAAGCCATTCCTCCCAAAGCCCCTCAAATAAGCTGTTACTGTCTGTATAGGTGTCAAGCTCCTCAAAGCCATGTGACGCTGTATAGCATTGCAGTTTAACAAAGCCATACCTACCAACATCAACCAACAAAATATCTTCGTCCTCTATTTCGTACAGTTCCTCAAACACATCAATCACTTTGCGACACTTTTCCCGTTCTTCCTCTGTGATATATACTGTTTTTTCCATGCTCAATTACCTCTATCCTTTCAAATTGTGGAATACTGTTTTCAGTTTTCTTCTACTTCTGAACCACATATTTGAAATGCCATATATGCCATTTTATACGGAATAGAGGTTGGCTGTCTGCATTTATCAGTGTGTTACTTTATGGCACATGAGCATTAGCACCCGGATTATCATTTCCGTAACCTTCCATCAGGTTGATGACTCCCCAGACACCAAGACCTGCACCAATCGCTACGACTAATGTCTGTAAGATTGTAATTGCACTTCCGAAAAATCCCATATTCTTTTCTGAATAAACGCTGTTTCTATGGTCTGTCAGCGTTTCCTCTCTCCTTCCCCTATTATTCAGACCTCTTTTTTTACTGGTTTTATTTGCAAGGTGATCTTATTTTTATCTTCACTTTCCTCTCCTTTCTGCCTGATCATCAGGGCTTTTCTTAAAAAAACGCAAAAAAAGAGCACATAGACGGATATCTACATGCTCTAACGCTTTTTATTTAATTTTTAATACTACACTTCAATTTGACAAACTGAAATTTGACAATCCATGTGAATAATAGTTTCCACATTCAAGAAAAAATTGCCTTGAAAATAGCACTATAATTATGAGTTCCTATTTTTAAATTTGCTGATAATTGTAGTTATACCAACTGTAATAAAAGAAATCAAACCACTAAACACGCATAAAAATCCAATTGGGACAAGAAAGAAATTCTCATGCAGCACCCCTTGTGCATCAATATACTCTACCGACAGTCCCTTCACAAAAAGCAGTATAATTCCGATTAAAATCAAGAAACTGCCTATAATCGAGCACACCATATTATACTTGGCTCTTCTGGTTTCACTTCCATCTTTGATTACTTTTTCTGTCATGTTGTTCATTTCGTTTTCTCCTTTAATCAAATAATCCAGAGATATTTGAAACACATCAGACATCAAAATAAGCATTCCTATATCTGGAAGATTTTTGTTATTCTCCCAGTTTGAAACAGCTTGTCTACTCACATTCAGTTTCATAGCAAATTGTTCTTGTGTCAATTTTTCTTTTTGACGAATGTTTTTAATTTGTTCTCCAAAATCCATGTATTTCACCTCCGTGTTTCCAGTCTATAATTCAACCAAGTTTTTTTCAAGAAAGTGCCTCTTGCATATCAAAAAAACAGACGCAAGAACCTCTTGCATTCCTATATTGAGGCTAATATTCCCTTCTCCAACATTTAAATTTCCCGTTTTATCTATTTCCTTTTTTTTACTGATATATCTTCCAGCAAAACTATAAAAGCACAAAACATTATTAACCAAAAATTAGGGTACATTGCCATTTCACCTTCACAACTTGAAATTTAGTTCAATTCAAATTTGTTTTTATAAAAGAATATCACATTTCTAACCCAAAAGATACTCTTTTTAGTTTACTTCTTCCTCTATCACTTCTTTCACATCCTCTTCTGTTACATTTACTTCATACATCTCAAACTCTGTATTCTGAGAAAAGACCAGTTTATGCTCCAGATATTTTTCCACATCAAACGCATTCCTTTTATCCGCATCCGACAATTCCTTATATCTCTTATGCTTTGTGATATCATATTTGTTACTAAGAAATGGCCGTACGCCTCGAAGCTGTAAGATACATTTATTTCCATCCATTACAGCCAGTTCATCCCGGCTCATCAATTCTTTCCCTGTCTTCTGATAATTCAAACCATAGGACTGACTTGTTCCTCTGGTATCAGAGGTATTGTAAAGATCGATGGTCTCTTTTCCCAGCGTTTCCGAGATTTCCTTTAACGTGGAACTTTCTTTTCCTCCAAGAAATAATACGGTATCGCAATTCCCCGTGATGGTTTCAGCAGCATCCTTATAAATGGTTTTCAACTGACTCTGCGACTGTAAAATAATAGAGGCGGAGATCTCACGGCTTCGAATCGTTGCGATCAGTTTATCAAATTTCGGGATCTGACCAATATTACTGAACTCATCCAGCAGTAATCGCACATGGTACGGAAGTCTTCCACCATGCTCATCATCTGCTTTATCACAGAGCAGATTAAAAAGCTGTGTGTACATGATTGCCACCACAAAGTTGAAAGTATCATCAGTATCACTGATAATGACAAACATTGCTGTCTTCTGATCTCCGATCATATCCAACTCCATCTCATCATAGGACATGATTTCCCGAAGCTCCTGGATATCAAAAGGAGCTAATCTGGCTCCACAGGAAATAAGGATCGACTTCGCTGTTTTTCCGGCGGCCAGCTTATATTTTCGATATTGTCTGACTGCAAAGTGTTCCGGATTCTCTGCTTCCAATTCTTCAAACAGTTCATCTACCGCATTCTTAAATTCTTCATCATCTTCTCTCGTTTCACTGGCATTGATGAATTCCAAAAGAGTAGAAAAGTTCTGCTCTTCTTCCGGTGCTTCATACCAGATATAACCGATCAGGGCAGAATACAGAAGACGTTCCGCTTATAGTGATAGGTAAGGTTTTGATATTATCTCCACCTTTTCCCCCACTTCACACCGGACATGCGACTTTCACCGCATCCGGCGCTCCATCGATTGTCTTCACAAGACATTTAATCAGTCACCAAATTTAAGTTTTATATTATTGCTGACAGGTTCGCCTGCTCTCGCAGACTATTGATTTTCACGAGCATCTTTTTTGTGATATTGAGTGTTTTTATCAGGTCTTTTATTGCTGCTTGGGGCAGTTCTTGTAACAGAATCAGATATTTTTTGTGAATCAGAACCATGTTTTTATATCTTTCAAATCCACCAAGTGATCCTGGTACTTTGAGCCATACAGCTACATGTTCCGCATCTGCGAATTCTTCTCCACTGATTGCACATTTTCCCTTTTGAGCAGAAAATAAAGATATTTTACTGTCATGGTATTCTGTGCTATGACCAACGGATATTTTTTCTCTCAGTCCTTTCAGAACATACTGATTAAGGTTAAGTTCTGTATGAATCAGAGCACGACCTTCTTTTGTATAACTACAAACGATTGATCGCTTCGCCATCGGTATTTTATTTTTGATGAATGCAATCGGATAGATCATCTGGTCAATTCCTGAAACATATCGAATCATTTTTGACTGTCCGAATCTTTCCTTTTCTGCTTGGGTGATAGTTCCACCCTCACGTTTTAGCATACTTCCTGTTTCTGTATTTAACCTGTTCGTCAAAACTGTCATTACTCGCCTATGGAATTCTCTGCAATCAATACTGATACAGGTGGCAAGCTGATAGTAATTCTGTATGCCTAACACCATGGAGTTATATAGCTGAATTTCTGATAAACAACTTTTTTTCTCTCTGGGTTTTGCGATGTTTTTCGCTTGTTCCACTAGCTTTGCTCTTTCAATTTCAACCTTTTTGTCACAGATTGCCGACTGCACCACATATTTATGATGCTTCAACCTTACCCTTATTTTGAATCCAAGAAACTCTGACCACCGTTTTCTGGTGTTCACAATCCTTGTTTTCTCAGGAGACACCTCTAATTTCAACCTCTCTTCAATCCACTCCGTAACCGCTTCTTTTGTCCTGACTGCGTCCTCTTTCGTTCTACAGAAAATCCTAAAATCGTCCGCATACCGAATGATATGCATTTCTTTCATTTCTGTGTTTTTCATAATCCTATAACCATGGCTTTTATCAAAAACCTTAGTTTTTCCGATTATTCTTTCTCGCCCTCTGCTTATAGCAATTGGATTTTCCTCCCATTGACTGGCTATCCACCAATCCAATTCATTTAGAACGATGTTTGCCAGTAGTGGTGAGATAATTCCTCCCTGTGGTGTACCCTTGTCGGGCAATACCGTTGTATTATCGGGCATTTTAATTGGAGCTGTTAGTATTCGCTTGATAATAAAAATCAGCGTTTTATCATGGATACCCAGCGACCATATCTGTCTGATTAACTTGCTATGATTTACGTTATCGAAAAATCCTTTAATATCAAACTCAATAACATAATGAAGGTTCATCATTTGAAGCATGGTGTAGGTTCTGTTAATGGCATGTTCAACGGATCTGTTCGGACGAAATCCATAACTATTATTGCTGAACTTTGCTTCGCAGATTGGTTCCATGATCTGCTTGATACATTGCTGTATCAGCCTATCCCATATGCATGGGATTCCCAGCGGACGTGTTTTTCCGTTTGGTTTCGGGATATCTTTCCGTCTTACAGGCTTTGGTCTGTAGCCGTGTTCGCTTCCCGTAACAATAAATCTCACTCTTTTTACCACATCATCAGGAGTTCGACTCCCAATATCTGTGATGTTCTTTTTATCTGTTCCTGCCGTGTAGCTGCCTTTGTTCGCTTTGATGTTTCGGTACGCAAGTAAAATGTTATCCCTGCTCACTATCAAATCCATAAGATTCTCAAATACTTCACCGTTCTGACTTTTTTGATATAGTTCATCAAAAGTATCTTGCATTCCATAGTACTCCGCATGACGCAGGTCATCTACACATAATGTTTTACTTTTCTTTGGCATAAGGCATCACCTCCTCTCGAAAGTGACCCTTTTGGTCTTACTCGTAATCCTTATCATAAGACTGAATAATAAAGTTTGATACGATTAAACGCGAGGCATATGCAAAGGAAGAGCCGGTTCCACTGACAAGAAAAGAGAATGGTATTTTGGAATATTTACTTATCAATATAGGCAGACCGGTGAGTCAGGAGGAGCTGATAGAGCATGTGTGGGATGCCACGGCAGACAGCTTTAGCGGAGCAATCAGGGTACATATGTCTTCACTTAGAAAAAAGCTCAAGGCGAAGCTGGGATATGATCCCATTCAGAACAAGGTAGGTGAAGGCTATAAAATACGGGAGGAGTCTGACAGATGAAAAGAATGTCGCTACAGTGGAGACTTACGTGCATTACTACATTGTGTATTGCTATTATATGTGGCTGCCTGACTATGTTTGTCTATAAAAATGGTGTGCATTACATCGATTCTCTGCAGGATGCGGTAGAGTCACAGTGGGATGAAAAAGGAAACAAATCAGATGAAATATATATCAGCATACCGGACGATAAGTGGGATGAGTTTGCGGATGAATTTTCGTTTCAGGTGTACAATAATAAGGCCGACTATAAAAGAAACAGTCTGATAATCACGGTTTTGCTGGCGCTTTTGGGAGGTGTCGTCACTTATTTTATAAGCGGGCATGCACTCAGACCAATCAGGGAGTTTTCAGATAAAATTGAAGAGGTACAGGCTCAGAATCTGTCTGATTCAAGAATAGAGGAAAACAATGTTAAGGAACTGAACCAGCTGGGTATTTCTTATAATAAGATGCTTGAGCGTCTGTCGGAAGCATTTGAGATACAGAGACAGTTTACTGCAAATGCAGCACATGAGCTGCGTACTCCATTAGCGTTAATGCAGGTACAGCTTGATTTATATAATTCTGCCTCTCACCCGGGAAATGATGCAGACACTTTGCAGACCATAAAAATGGTTACGGAACAAAATGATAAATTAAACAGGATGGTAAAGACTCTTCTTGACATGAGTGAGCTTCAGACGGTGGGAAGGGATGATAAAATTATATTGGATGCTATTGTTGAAGAGGTTTTGGCAGACCTTGAGCCTCTTGCCGTGGAAAAGAATATAAAGCTGATTGGAAAATGTGAGGATGCCACTATGACAGGCAGTGATATCCTTATTTACAGGCTTGTATACAATCTGGTTGAGAATGCCATCAAATATAATCATCCGCTCGGACAGGTTACAGTAACCGCATATCAGAGAAACAAGCATGTTTATCTGTCTGTAGAAGATACGGGAAGCGGAATACCAAAGGAGCTTAGGGAGAGAGTGTTCGAGCCATTCTTCCGTGTGGATAAATCCAGAAGCCGGGAGCTGGGTGGCGTAGGGCTAGGTCTTGCTTTTGTCCGTGAAATCGTTAGAGTACATGATGGCAGTATTTGTATCAAATCAGGCAAGACTGGGGGAACGATTTTCGAGGTGACTTTTGCACAGCATTCAATGTAGCGTTCCATTTTACACATTTGTCAACGCTATTAAAACAGATTTGCTAAATGAGAAAAATAGAATAATTTGTTATTTGACTGAGAATAATTTCTTCTCAGCGTTTCCGACAACTATTTTCTTTCCTTTGACGAGAGTGTAATAGAAACTGTGTAAGTTCTGATGACCTGCACTCCAAATTTTGTCAAATACCAGAATTGTCAGTCAAGGCTGTAACCCTTACCTTGACTGACAATCCGGTATTTAAAACAGGGTAATCAAGCAGGTAATAGAAAAATTATCAGACAACTTACTTACACACTTTTTTAGACATTCCCCCTTTGACACCTTCTCACTTATTCTCTGATAGATTTCCTTTATCTCTGCATCATTTTCCCCATTTACAACTAATATTTTTCCATCTATGTTCACGACAACATATGAATGGCAGGAGGCATGAGTATAGCGGATATAATCTCCGAAGATATCGTTTTTGAAGTTACCCATAGCATGCTTCAGTTTTCCAAAACCATTAGTTCTGTAATCATTATCGTTCTGCAATACATTTTCTTCATAAGAAATGCTATCAATTTGCGAATACTCCCTGTATAATCATTCCATCCTTTTGCTTCAATGTTAAAATCACGATCATTACAACGAATCTGAATGCTTCCCCAAAACAAAGTCCATATAATAAACACAATAGCGGAAATTGCGATGATCAGATATATCACACTTTTTTGTATTATACTGAATTTTTAAGCCTTCTCCGGTTGCCAGCTTTTTCTTATAAAAAAAGTAGGAGTAGAGAATGCTAATGATTGCAGCTGCCATAATGCTTATAATATACACAACCAATGCAGCCATGCTTTTCCCAAAAAGTCCACAAAGCATACATAAAATACCTGATGCCATCCATAATTTGCCGCTAAATCTATGTGTTTCCCTAAAGTGGAGAGGCTCTATTTTCATCTGAAATCACTAAGACTCTTTCAACTATCATCATCTTTTTTAACCTAAAATCAATGCACATATTTTTTCTCTAAGCAAGTCGATTACAGTATCTATAAATTCTCCAGCAAATAAAACAGAAATCAGAACACCTCCCATACAAGCCAGAAAAGCTGCCTGGAGCCAGTCTTGGTAACAGATCACTGTTCCTATGAGCAACGCCATAATTCCGAATCCCAATATCTTTTTTGCGATTGCCACCATATGTACCAGTAACTTCACTCCGGCACCTATGATTGAAATGATGAACCACAATGGAACCAATAACACTCTTCCTGCCAATTTTAAAATAACCATATCCATCCTCCTATTTTACCAGCCACGGCATATCATGATTTACCTCTGCCCTGTAATATCCGTTTATCGTTGAAGGGGCATTGAACAATGCCGCAAGTAAATATTTCTTGATATTCTTGATTTTACTCGTATTTCCTTCCAGACAATGCAGCACATACTCTACATGGGAATAATCCAGTTTCATGAATTTTCCTCTTACCAAAGCTCCTGAATACCAATTGCTTGCAATCAATACTTTATCACTCTTACACATAACAGTCTCTACGATCAGATCCACGATTTCATCAATCTGATTTTTGTCATGAGGATGACTCACTAACAAAGAATCATAATCCAGATTGTCTTTGATCAGAGATTGATACGCATGTAATGTTTCCATCTCATCCTCTTCGGATCCTATCCCATCTGCAGATACGATATGATTAGATTTATTCTCACTAAGATTAGTATTGTTAATATTAGTATTATTAGAGTTTGAAATGTAAACTTCTTGAAGTTTATTTTCGGGACTTCTTGAAGTTTGTTTTTGGGACTTCTTGAAGTTTGAAATGTAAACTTCTTCTATCTCTTCTTCCTCTACAGAAGTTTGATTTGTAAACTTCACCATCTTTGATTTTTCTTTTTTCTCTTCCTCACACCCCTCCTGAATAAATGATTTTACATAGATGATCGTAACCTTTCCAAAGCCCTGCCTGCGCTTTTCGACCAAACCGATCCCTTTTTCATCATCCAGCTCCTGAAGAGATTTCACCGCTTTATTTCTGCCACAATTCAATAATTCCATGATATCTTCAATGGAAAAATAGATATATGCCCGATTTTCTTCATCAAACCACTGATTCTTAATGGATAAAGACATTCTGTCCAGCATCAAACCGTATAAAATCTTCGCATCACTGGAAAGATCCTTGAAGCACTCATTGGTAAATAGAGCTTTGGGTATTCTGTAAAAACTAAACTGATCTGCTTCTGTTCCATAAAAATATTTAAAATTCATTTTTTTGTCCATGTATCTTCCTCCCTTCCTTTCTCTCATAGAAGTCCTTTTTTTAAACTTCTGTATCTCTTCTTTCTTTGGGTTATCTTATTTTGACACCCCTTATTCATGTTCTCTTTTCCATTGTTCCAGTAATTCCTCAATCACCTTTTCCATATCCGCTTCCGAATAATCTTCCGGAAAATATTTTGTGAGTTTCTTTCCTGATAACACCACTTTTCGTTCCGGTGCTTTTACCGCAATGCAACTATTGAAAATCGAGATCATAAATCCCTGATTCACCGATCCTTCTTCCAACTGTTTTCTCAAAACTGTAATCTGCTTTGGTTTAATAAATCCTGTATCTCGGATATACTCGTAGATCCATTTCTGCATTTCCTTATCAATGTAGGAAATATCAACGGCAATGGTAAAATTCAATTTTTTTGCATCTACCATATCTAATAACTCCGGAATCAATTCTGTAAGGCGAATGTAACGCTGAACATTACGAGCACTCTCTCCTACCTGTTCAGCTATAACTACATCAGTACGATACTTCGTGCCATTTTGGCACAAAGTTAAATCGTTTCTTACCCCTTGTCTCTTCATTGCCTCCAATTTCATTCTATAAGCAAATGCTTTTTCGCTCGGAAGTAACTCTTCTCGTTGGATATTGGCATCTACCATAGCGATGACTGCATCATCATCGGATAATTCTCTCACAATTGCAGGAATTGTTGCCAATCCAGCTATAACAGCCGCGTGCATTCTTCGATGACCTGAGATCATCTCATATCCATTTTCACCATCGGACCGTAACAAAACTGGTGTCAATACCCCGTAGGTCTTTACACTCTCTACTAAATCTGCCATCTTTTCATCATCCAATACTTTGAAAGGATGATCTTTAAATGCATGTATTCTGTTGATTTCTATTTCCATTGCAGACTCTTCATTGACTACTCCTAGCAATTCATCAATGCTTGTCAATTTGATTTTTTCTCCACTTCTACTTTTCATTTTCCAAAACCTCCTGCGTCAGATTTTCATAAGCCATAGATACTTTTCCATTTGGACAATGACAATAAATACTTTTTCCTTCCGCACTTGCTTCAGCTACCTTAACTGATAGTGGAATGACATTTTCAAAGATAGAAATCTTAGATCCATAAGTTTCTCTCACTCTGGAAGCAATATCTTTGGCGTAATTAGTACGAAAATCCACCATTGTCAAAAGAATTCCCTGTATCGTCAGCTTCCGGTTCAATCTCTTCTTTACCATAGAAATAGTCCTGATCAACTGTTGAAGTCCTTTAACCGGCAGATATGCAGCTTGTACAGGTATCAGAACCGTATCAGAAGCTACTAAAGCATTGATAGTCATCATGCCTAAACTCGGCATACAATCAATCAAAATATAATCGTATCGTGATCGCATCGTATCAATATATTCCTTCATGATCAGTTCTCTGCTCATTACATTACTCATGGTTACTTCCAGAGCAGATAACTCAATATTGGCCGGTAGGAGATCCAATTGTTCCTCATGATGTAAAATGCCTTCTTCCTCAGCAATTTCCTCGTCATTGATAATATTCATCATAATAGTTGCAAGTGTAGTTCCAATATCGTCCGGTTCTACATATCCAAGACTAGCTGTCAAACTTCCCTGTGGATCCGCATCGATTAACAATACTTTCTTTCCATTTCTCGCTAATCCTACTCCAAGATTTAAGGTTGTTGTACTTTTTGCAACTCCGCCTTTCTGGTTTGCTACTGAAATTACCTTTCCCATTCTTCTTTCTCCCTTCTGATATTTTCTCGCAGATATTTTTCAAATGTACTTCGCTTAATTAGAACTTTTTTCCCAATCTTATAAACTGCTCCTGCCTTATGCGATAATCTTACGATTGGCTTATATCCAAGCTCGTAATAATCCATAGCTTGTTTATAACTTATAAATTCATGTTGCATAAATTCTATATCTTCATCATCAATAAGATTAGAAAACATCCATACCTTTCCATGCATCTCAACTAAATTCCTTTCTCCGATTTGTCATCTTATTTTTCATGAAATTGTTCAAGATATTCATCAAAGATTTCTCTGTTTATCAAAACGATTCCATCCATTCTGTAAATCGCACCCGCATCATTTGCAAGTTCCATCAACTTTTTATGTGACAGGCTATATACGATTTCTGCTTGTTGATAACGAAGAAATTTTCTTCTAAGTCGACGGGCTTCTTCTTTTACCTCTGAACGTTTCTGTTGGTTATAGTACATATTTTCTGTTTTCAAATCTGTTTCTCCTTTCAGCTTTTACTCAACCACAACGGACATTGTTAATGAATAAAAAAAGGGCACTCTCTGAAAGATTTTTCTTTCAAAAAGTGCCCTCAACAATCTATATTGTTAGAGTAGTATTACTGACAACTAATCACCATTCTTCATGATGATTCATGTTGGAATACAAATTTGTTGTCAAATTGTTGTCAAAGAAAATTTTTGTTGTCAAATTGCGAAGTATTTTTACTCACTTAGTACAGTTTTGCTCCTGCCGGAATCTTATCATCAAGAATCAAAACATTGAGTCCTTCTCTTCCTTCTACAAGATGTGTAGCGGAGATAATCATACCGCAAGAATCAATTCCCATCATCTTACGTGGTGGAAGGTTTGTAATTGCAAGTAATGTCTTTCCTACTAAGAATTCAGGCTCATAGTAATCGTGAATTCCGCTTAAAATCACACGATCTACGCCACTTCCGTCGTCTAATACGAACTTCAGAAGCTTCTTAGATTTTGGAACTGCTTCACATTCTTTTACCTTTACAGCACGGAAATCTGACTTGCTGAATGTGTCAAAATCAACCATATCTTTGAATAATGGTTCCACTTCTACATTAGAGAAATCATATGTTTCTTTCACTTCAGCGATTGCTTTTTCCACTGTTTTTTCAACCGGCGCAGACTGTGCAGCATTATTAGCTTCATTCTTTGCGGCTCCCATGCTCTTCATTGTCGGGAACAGCAGCACATCTCTGATTGCCGCAGAGTCTGTCAGCAGCATACACATTCTGTCGATACCGAAGCCGATTCCTCCTGTAGGCGGCATACCGATTTCAAGTGCATTTAAGAAATCCTCGTCTGTATGGTTTGCCTCCTCATCGCCGGCTGCAAACTGCTCTTCCTGAGCCTTGAAGCGCTCTCTCTGGTCGATCGGGTCATTGAGCTCGGAGTAGGCGTTTGCCATCTCCCAGCCATTCATAAAGAACTCGAAACGCTCGGTATATTCCGGATTCTCCGGCTTTTTCTTGGTCAGCGGAGAAATCTCTACCGGATGATCCATAACAAAGGTAGGCTGAATCAGATGCTCTTCTACAAAGGCCTCAAAGAACAGGTTTAAGATATCGCCCTTCTTATGGCGCTCCTCAAACTCTACATGCTTTTCCTTTGCAGCAGCTCTTGCTTCTTCCAATGTATGGATTTCATTAAAGTCCACACCGGAGTATTTCTTAACCGCATCTAACATGGTAATGCGCTCAAATGGCTTTCCAAGATCCATTTCCACGCCGTTGTAGACGATCTTTGTAGTGCCAAGAACCTCCTGAGCCACAAAACGGTACAGGTTCTCGGTCAGATCCATCATACCGTGGTAATCGGTATATGCCTGATACAGCTCCATCAGGGTAAACTCAGGATTGTGTCTTGTATCCAGGCCCTCGTTGCGGAATACACGGCCAATCTCATAAACTCTCTCAAGACCGCCTACGATCAGACGCTTTAAGTAAAGCTCCAGGGAAATACGAAGCTTCAGATCCTCATCCAGTGCATTGAAATGGGTTTCAAAGGGGCGGGCAGCCGCACCGCCTGCATTGGATACCAGCATAGGAGTTTCTACCTCCATAAAGCCTTCTCCACCCAGATACTTACGGATAGCAGCAAGGATTTTAGAACGCTTAATAAATGTATCCTTAACATCCTCATTCATAATCAGATCCACATATCTCTGGCGGTAGCGCAGATCTGTATCTGTAAGGCCGTGGAACTTCTCAGGAAGAACCTGAAGGCTCTTGGAAAGAAGGGTAAACTCACTTGCGTGTACGGAAATTTCTCCTGTCTTTGTAGTAAAGACTGTTCCTTTTACGCCTACAATATCACCGATATCCAGCTTTTTAAATTCCTTATAGGCATCTTCCCCCACACTGTCTCGGGCCACATATACCTGAATGCGTCCCTGCAGATCCTGAAGGTTGCAGAAAGAAGCCTTGCCCATGACGCGCTTAAACATCATACGTCCTGCAATGCTTACTTCCTTCTCCTCCCACTGATCATAATGATCCTTGATCTCCATGCTGTGGGCAGTTACATCATATTTTGTGATCTGAAATGGATCCTTTCCTGCTGCCTGAAGCTCTGCCAGCTTATCTCTGCGGGCCTTCAGTACATGATTTAAATCCTGCTCTGTCTGATTTGACTTCTGCTCTCCCACGTTTCTTCTGCTCCTTTGTGAAATATTTAACTGTAAAATGTTTCTTATGATACTCTCTGGATCTCCAGCACCTTGTACTGGATCACGCCTGCCTGTGTCTCTACGTCAACCACATCTCCTACGGATTTTCCCATCAGGGCATGGCCTACGGGAGCCTCATTGGAGATCTTGTTCTGAAGGCTGTTGGCCTCTGTGGAGCCTACGATGAAAAATTCCATCTCCTCATCATACTCTACATCCAGAAGCTTTACCTTGCATCCGATATTGATCTTATCAACATCGATCTCGTCCTCTACTACTACCTCTGCGTTCTTTAACAGCTTTTCCAGTTCTTCAATCCGCAGCTCAATATCTCTCTGCTCATCCTTTGCTGCATCATACTCTGCATTCTCGGATAAGTCGCCCTGCTCTCTGGCCTCTTTGATCTTCTGAGCTACTTCTTTTCTCTTTACAACCTTCAGATTCTGAAGCTCATCCTCATACTGTTTTAATCCGGCATAGGTCAAAATGTGTTTCTTGTCTGCCATGTCTCCTGCTTCCTTCCTTTTTCATTCTAAATTGCCTTAAAGACAGCACATTTCCGGACAGACTTAAAGTCCTGCCCGGATATTTAAAAACGTCTCATCTATGATGTATTTTTTGTTTCTGTCTGTATAAAAAAGATACCCCGACATTCTGTGTATTATATAAGAAAAAGCACCCATTGTCAAGTATGGGAAGCTATCCCGGCGCCTGCCCAAAAACTAAACCATACGTCCGTCCAAAAGTGCTGCCAGCCCTTCAAGAGTCTCCACCTGGTTGATCTCACACCGAAGGGAGGCTGAATGCTTCATCCCTTTGGTGTACCAGGCCATATGGCTGCGCATTTCCCGCATAGCCACATTTTCTCCCTTATATTCTGAAAGCATCCGTCCATGGCGCAGGATCATTTCCCGGATTTCCTCCGTAGATGGCCTTGGAAGAATCTCCCCTGTTTCCAGATACTGCCGGATCTCCCGGAAGATCCATGGATTTCCCTTGGCGCCTCTTGCAACCATAACGCCGTCACAGCCTGTTTCCTGCATCATCCGGGCCGCATCCTGAGCATGAAAGATATCGCCGTTTCCGATCACCGGTATCTTCACTGCCTCTTTTACCTGACGGATCACTTCCCAGTCTGCCGTGCCGGAATAATACTGCTCCCTGGTCCTTCCATGAACGGCCACCCAGGCTGCCCCGCTGCTTTCTGCCATTTTCGCAAATTCAACTGCATTGAGGCACTGGTCGTTAAAGCCCTTTCTGAATTTTACAGTCACAGGCTTCTTCACTGCCTTTACCATAGAAGTCAATATCTTTTCTGCCAGCTTTATATCCTTCATAAGTGCAGAGCCTTCACCGTTATTCACAATCTTCGGCACAGGACAGCCCATATTTACATCAATAGCCGCAAAAGGACCGTCCTCGATCTGAGCTGCGATCTCAGCCATGATCTCCGGATCCGAGCCAAAAAGCTGCACTGCCACAGGCCCCTCTGCCGGGTCCACCGCCATCAGCTCTTTTGTATTCTTATTTTTATATAAAATGGCTTTGGCGCTGACCATTTCCGTCACCGCCATTCCCGCTCCCTGCTCATGGCACAAAAGCCTAAAAGGCAGATCGGTTACTCCCGCCATGGGGGCCAGTATGATATTGCTGTTAAGCTCCCTATCTCCCAGCCTAAGCTTCATCCTCATCTCTCCCGCTCTCTTCCCAGTCTACATCCTCCTCTAAAAAGAAGGTTCTGTAGTATAATTCCAGCGCCTCCAGAAGATCCTTTTTCTCTTCCTGATACTGTTTGATCTTAAGGACACTTCCAATTTCGTCAAACAGGTAGTCGCCTTCCTCAGAGACTACCTTAAATTCCAGACGTCCCTTGTCGTCAAATTCCAGTGTCAGGACTCCGCCCACATCCTCTGTAAAAAGGACGCACATAATATGCAGCTCATCCTGTACCGACTGGGGAAGGCTCTTAAATTCTTCATTAAAATAATATTTCTGCTCATAGGAGCTGGCTCCACAGAGCACCACTTTATCCATCATCTTCTTATCTCCGCAAAGGTCCGCTGCCCATACAGACAGCGGACCTCTTTTCTGCAATTCTTATCTTACCAGCATCTTTGCAATATTAAACTGTTCTTCTGAGATATCCTTCTTCATATTTAATGCTTCCTGGATATCGAAATCCACAAATTCGCCCTTTCTGTATGCCACCAGACGGTTGCTCTTTCCTTCTACCAAAAGCTCTGCCGCTCTGGCTCCCATAATGGACGCATACACACGGTCCTTGCAGGTAGGCGTTCCGCCGCGCTGCATGTGGCCCAGAATGGTAGCTCTTGTCTCAATGCCTGTGGCAGCCTCAATACGCTTTGCCATAGAGCTGGAATGACCGATTCCCTCTGCATTGATGATAATGTTGTGCTTCTTTCCCCTCTTACGGTTCTCAATGATCCGGTTGATCAGTGCCTGCTCATCTCCGTCGTAACGCTCCGGAAGCAGAATATCCTCTGCACCGTTTGCAATACCGCACCATAAAGCAATATATCCCGCATTGCGTCCCATTACCTCTACAATGCTGCAACGCTCATGGGAAGTGGATGTATCGCGGATCTTATCAATGGCCTCCATTGCCGTATTGACTGCCGTATCAAAGCCGATGGTGTAATCGGTACATGCAATATCCAGGTCAATGGTTCCCGGAAGGCCAATGGTATTGATCCCCAGGGCGGACAGCTTTCCTGCTCCCTTAAAGGAACCGTCGCCGCCGATTACCACCATGCCGTCAATTCCGTGCTTGCGGCAGATCTCAGCACCTCTCTGCTGACCCTCAGGAGTGGTAAATTCCTTGCATCTTGCTGTATAAAGAATGGTTCCGCCGCGGTTAATGGTGTCTGAAACACTGGTGGACTCCATGTCCACGATCTCCTCTTCCAGAAGACCGGCATAGCCTCTCATAATGCCCTTTACCTTCAGTCCTTTATTGATCGCAACGCGCACAACTGCGCGGATTGCTGCGTTCATGCCTGGTGCGTCACCGCCGCTGGTTAATACTCCAATGGTCTTCACTGCCTTTGCCATAGCAATTTACCTCCTTATATTAAGCATATCCATCTATGCCTGTTGTTTTCTTCTTTCTATTTTACACACAACGCTATTCTAATTCATTTTCCATGATTTATCAAGAGTCATTTCTACGACTTTGACATTTTTTTCACCAACTTTACAGTACAGGCGATTTAAAAGTCCTGCATCCACCATTACGTTCCAGTTGGGAGGGAGCATTTTTTTCGCCCGTTCCTTTTTTAAATAGATGATTACCTGATCATTTCCCTCACTGGATTTTAGAAGCTCCATAAGCTCTGCCTCTGCTGCCTGATACCCGGCCATATCTTCAAACTGCAGCCACAGCTGACGGGACACAGCATCAAAGGGGATCACCTGCTCGCAGACCAGTTTTCCTACCGGTTCATCTCCCAGTGAAACACGTCCCCGGATAAAGAGCTTTTCATCCTCTGTTAGAAGATCCCTGTTATTTTCATAGTCTCTTGGAAATACGATCACTTCCACTGATCCCATCAGATCCTCCAGCGTGATAAAGGCCATCAGCTGGCCTGTGCGGGTAGTCTTGACCGTTTTTCCCGTTACCAATCCGCCTATGACAGCCTTTATGCCGTCCTTTACCACGGCCTCCTCCGTCTCCTCATCCACGATAAAATCAGCTGCTGTAGCAGTGATATTTTTCCGCCACAATGCCTCATAATCATCCAGCGGATGACCGCTGATGTATACGCCTAAAATATCCTTTTCAAAGGCAAGCAGCTCTTCTTTTGCATATTCCCCCACATCAGGAAATACAACCTCAAACTCCTTTTTTTCCTCTTCTCCGGCTATATCAAAAAGGCTCAGCTGTCCCTCAAAGGCATTCTTCCGCTCTCTGGCCTTATTCTCAAGAAGTGCTGGCCCCACAGCCATCTTCTGCCGTCTTGTGCCGGGAAGGGAATCCAGTGCGCCTGATTTGATGAAATTTTCCAGCGTACGGCGGTTTACCTCTCTCTGGGTCATACGGTTGATAAAATCCTCCATGGTACGGAATTTTCCATTCTTCGCCCGTTCCTCCAGAATCGCGTCTACCACCGGCTTTCCCACGCTTTTAATCGCAGAAAGGCCATAGCGGATTCCTCCGCCGGACACGGAAAATCCGCTCTCTCCCTCATTGATATCAGGAGGAAGAACTGCGATATTCATCATGCGGCGGCAGTTTAAAATATATTCGGAAAACTTGCTCACATTTTCCATCACAGAAGACATAAGGGCCGCCATAAACTCCTTTGGATAGTAGTATTTCAGATAAGCGGTCTGGTAGGAAACCACGGCATAAGCTGCCGCGTGGGACTTATTAAAGGCATACTTTGCAAAGTCGATCATTTCATCGTAAATATGATTGGCCGTCTTTTCATCAATACCGTTTGCAATACAGCCCTTTACTCCCTCGGCTTCATTTCCGTAAACGAAATTCTGACGCTCTTTTTCCATCACAGCAGTCTTTTTCTTACTCATGGCACGGCGTACCAGGTCGCTTCGTCCCATGGTATATCCGGCCAGGTCGCGGACGATCTGCATTACCTGCTCCTGGTATACAATACACCCGTAAGTCGGGCTCAGAATCGGCTCCAGCTGAGGGCATTCATAGGTAATGGAGCTTTTATCATTCTTTCCTTTTAAATACCTGGGAATAAAGTCCATAGGGCCGGGACGGTAAAGGGAAATTCCCGCAATAATATCCTCCAGATTCTCCGGCTTAAGCTCCTTCATAAAGCTCTTCATCCCGCCGCTTTCCAGCTGGAACACGCCCTCGGTCCTTCCGGTTCCGATGGATTCAAGTACCCTTTTATCATCAAAATCAATATGGTCAATATCAATGGAAATGCCGTAATCCTTCTCAGCCAGATGCACGGCATTCTGGATCACAGTCAGTGTACGCAGGCCCAGAAAGTCCATTTTAAGAAGCCCCAGCTCCTCAATGGTCGTCATGGTAAACTGGGTGGTAATGGTGCCGTCTGCCGCCTTGGAAAGGGGTACAAATTCGTCAATGGAGCGGCTGCCGATCACCACTCCCGCCGCGTGCATGGAGGTATGTCTTGGAAGGCCCTCCAGACGCTTTGACATATCGATCAGGTATTTTACCTGCGGGTCTTCATTATAAAGCTTTCTTAAATCCGGATTTGCCGCTATGGCCTTGTCAAGTGTCATTCCAAGATCATTTGGGATCATCTTTGCAATGGAATCACACATGGCGTAGGGCAGATCCAGCACACGGCCTACATCACGGACCACACCCTTGGCTGCCAGAGTACCGAAAGTAACGATCTGAACCACCTGGTCTTTGCCGTATTTCTCCACCACATAATCAATGACCTCCTGGCGGCGCTCGTAGCAGAAATCCACGTCAATATCAGGCATGGAAACTCGCTCCGGGTTTAAAAAGCGCTCAAAAAGCAGGTTATAGCGCACCGGGTCAATATTGGTAATGCCCAGAGTATAGGAAACAATGCTTCCCGCGGCAGAACCACGTCCCGGTCCCACCATAATATCCTTTGAGCGGGCATAGTTGATAAAATCCCATACGATCAGGAAATAATCCACATACCCCATGGTACGGATTACATCCAGCTCATAGTCCAGGCGTCGGCTTAACGTGCCGTCATCCTTTGGATATCGGGTCTTAAAGCCCTCCCGGCAGAGATGATTCAGATACGTCCAGGAGTCAAAGCCCTCCGGCACCTCATACTTTGGCAGCTTGGTGACGCCGAATTCAATCTCCACATTGCAGCGCTCTGCAATTTTATGTGTATTTTCAAGGGCTTCTCTGGCGTATGGGAAAAGGGCCTGCATCTCCTCCTCGGATTTACAGTAATACTGGCCGCCCGCATAGCGCATCCGGTCTTCATCCGCTACTTTTTTGCCGGTCTGGATGCACAGCAGGATATCGTGAGCCTTTTCATCCTCTGCAAAGGTATAATGGATATCATTGGTGGCGACCAGTTCAATCCCCGTGTCCCTGCTCAGCCTGAGAAGTCCCTGATTTACCATCTTCTGTTCTGGAAGCCCATGATCCTGAAGCTCCAGAAAGAAATTATTTTTCCCAAATATTCCCTCATACCGCTGTGCAGAACGCATGGCCTCCTCATACATTCCTCTGGCCAGATATTTCTGCACTTCTCCGGCCAGACAGGCGCTGAGGGCAATGACTCCTTCGTGATACGTTTCCAGAACCTCATAGTCTACACGGGGCTTATAGTAAAAGCCTTCCACAAAGCCCTTGGATACGATCTTCATCAGGTTTTTATAACCCTGATCATTTTCTGCCAGAAGAACCAGATGGTAATACCGGTCCTCTCCTCCCGTATTTTCCCGGTCAAACCTGGATCCAGGAGCCACATATACCTCGCAGCCCAGGATCGGTTTAATTCCCACTTCCTTTGCCGCCCGGTAAAAATCAATCACTCCATACATTACGCCATGATCCGTGATCGCCAGGCTGTCCATTCCCAGCTCCTTTGCCCTGGCGGTCAGCTCTTTTATCTTGGATGAGCCGTCTAAAAGACTGTATTCTGTATGGACATGCAAATGTGTAAACGCCATATATACTGATTCTCCTTTCCCGGAACAACGTCCTGTTCCTGTCTGTTATGAAAAAAACCAGGCAGCCTTCTGCACTGCCTGGTTTCCAACTATCCTTTTAATCTCTCTGAAACACTTATGCATTGATGAGATACTTCTCAATCTCAGACACTGCCTGATCCTCATCCGCACCGTCAGCCTCTACTGTGATGGACTGGCCGGCAATCAGCCCAAGGGTCATCATTCCCATAATACTCTTTGCATTTACACGCTTGGAACCGGACTCCAGATAGATTCTGCTGTCGTACTGGCTGGCAACCTGCACCAGCATAGCGGCCGGTCTTGCTTCTAATCCATCGGGCAGTTCAACGGTAATTATTTTTTTCTTCATGATTATCCTCCTCATATCTGCGGATGGAGCGTTTCCTTACTGCTCCGGGAACTTTTCCCTTAAATCCTCCGCCATAAGGCTGAGTTTTCTCAGCCGGTGATTGACTCCTGACTTTCCCACCGGCGGCTCCAGAGCTTCCCCCAGCTCCTTAAGTGTCGCCTCCGGCCGTTCCAGCCTCACTCTTGCCATTTCCTGAAGGTTCTCCGGAAGGGACTCAAGTCCTATGGTATCCTGAATATACCGGATATCCTCCATTTGCTTTACGGCTGCCGAAACCGTTTTATTGATATTGGCAGTCTCGCAGTTTACCTGACGGTTTACGCTGTTTCGCATCTCCTTTACGATCCGGATATTTTCCAGCTCCATAAGCGCCATCGGCGCCTCCATGATCTGAAGCAGCTCTGCGATCTGGCTTCCCTCCTTTACATACACTACAAAATAGCGTTTGCGCAGAACGATCCTGGCCTCAATATCAAATGAAGCCATCAGCCCCTGAAGCTGCTTTGCCTTCCGCATGGATGCACAGGTGATCTCAAAATGGTAGAACTTTTCCGGATCACTGATGGAACCCGCCGAAAGGAAGGCCCCGCGGATAAATGCCCGCTTACAGCAGACATTCTGCACCACAACGTTATGTATCAGCGACAGATCCTCCGCAATTTCTCCATAAGAATCCAAAAGTTTGGACGCCTGAAGAACCCGGAGCGCATCCTCATGCTCTCTCACTGCTACCATATATGTTCGGCTCCGCCCCGGCATCTGGCCCCGGCGGATTAAAACATCCGTATTTATATTAAATGTTTTTTTCAATAATGTAAAGTATTTTCTTGCAACTGCCAGATTTTCTGTATGGATCTCAATGGCATAGTGATCGGAGGCCGATATCTTTACCCGGCCGCAGAGGCTTAAAACAGCCGCTGTTTCTGCGATCTGGCAGTGCCTTGCCGGAGACCACTGTCTGGACAGTTCCTCCTTTACTTTGGAAGAAAATGACATTGCTCCCTCTTAACTTTCCCTGTTATCGTTTACTATCCTTATCAATATCTCTGTGATCCATGCGGATCCCATATTCTCCGTGGCTCTTCAAATGGTCATACAGAGCCTTTGCAATGGTGACAGACCGGTGCTTTCCCCCGGTGCATCCGACAGCGATAACCAGCTGATTTTTCCCTTCATTGATATAATTGGGAAGAAGGAAATCCATCATGTCATTCAGCTTCTCTATAAACGTCTCTGCTGTATTCCCCTGCATCACATAATCTCTCACAGACTGGTTTTCTCCGGTCAGGGGACGCAGCTCCTCCACATAGTAAGGGTTCGGGAGGAAACGCACATCAAAGACCAGATCTGCATCCTCAGGAATACCATACTTAAAGCCAAAGGACATAACGGTAACAAACATATTTTTAAAGCTTTCTTCCTTTAAAAATATCTTTTCCAGCTCCTGACGCAGTTCCTTTGTCAAAAGCATGCTGGTATCAATAATAAAATCCGATCCCTTCTTTAAAAACGCCACTCTGGCTCGTTCCTTTTCAATGCCTGTTTCCAGCCGTCCCTTTCCGGCCAGAGGATGGGAACGTCTTGTTTCCTTATAGCGTTTGATCAAAGCGGTATTGCTTGCATCCAGAAAAAGGATCTGTACATCCATCTGTTCTCTGCGCCACTTTTCGATAACGCCTTCCAGATCTTTTAGACCCTCCCCGCTGCGGATATCGATCCCCAGAGCCGCCTTCTGCACAGTTCCTCCGTCCGATACCAGCTGCACGAATTTATCTGCCAGGGAGATAGGCAGATTGTCCACACAATAAAATCCCAGATCCTCCAACATTTTTAAAGCAATGGTTTTTCCGGCCCCAGACATTCCGGTGACAATTACAAGCTTCATCTGTCAGTTCACCTCGTACTCTTTATCGTAATCCACCTTAAAATTTCCCCAGTGTCTTTACTTCCATTTCCAGCTCCACATCAAACTGTGTCTTTACCCGCTCCCGAATCTGACGGCAGAGTTCCATCACATCTGCCGCTGTGGCATCGCCCCTGTTAATCACAAAGCCGCTGTGCTTTTGGGACACCTGCGCGCCGCCGACGGTAAAGCCTTTTAATCCGGCATCCTCAATGAGTCTGGCCGCAAAATGCCCTTTTGGCCGTTTAAAGGTACTGCCCGCACTCGGATACTGAAGAGGCTGCTTTTCCCTGCGTTTTAAAGACAGTTCATTCATATACGCCTCAATCTCATCCCGATTTCCTTTTTTCAGGCGAAAGCAGGCGTCCAGCACGGTATAACCCATAGCAGGGATACAGCTGGTGCGGTAATCCATCTTAAGCTCCTTTGGCCCAAGAGTAAGGATTTCTCCCTCCGGCGTCATAACTCTGGCATACTCCAGTACATCCTTTATCTCTGACCCATAGGCCCCGGCATTCATCACCAGAGCGCCTCCTATGGTTCCCGGAATCCCGGCCGCAAATTCAAGACCTGTAAGCCCCTCCTTTAAAGCTCTTTTCGCCGTTCGGCTTAAAAGCTGTCCGGATGATGCAAAAATCCTCTCTCCTTCTGCCTCAAGACGCGTCAGCCCCTCTGTCGTGGAAATAACCACTCCCTCATATCCTGCATCACTGACCAGCAGGTTGCTTCCATTTCCCAGAATGAAAAACGGAAGCTTCTCCCTTCTGCAGAAAGAGAGGACCGTTTTAAGCTCTGTCTCTCCGGACGGACATACATAAGCCGCTGCGGGACCTCCGATCCGAAAGGTGGTGTGGCTGCTCATAGGCTCCATAAAACGGCACGGAAAGCCCTCCAGCTCCAAAAGAGCCTGCAGTTTTTCTTTAAGCTCCATCTGTTTCCTTTCTCCGGTCTGAATATCAGTCATTCATCCCGTTTTTTAAATTTGCCTGTACACGGTTATACAGCTCCTGAGCCGCATTGTAGCCCATCTTCTTCTGGCGGTGGTTTACAGCCGCCGACTCTACGATTATGGCAAGATTTCGTCCGGGACGGATGGGAATGGTGTGACACACAACCTGATTGCCCAGAAATTCCGTATACTGATCTTCCAGGCCCAGGCGGTCATACTCCTTATCCCGGTTCCAGTCCTCCAGCTTGATCACCATATCGATCGACTGTGTATCCTTTACACTCTCAACACCGTACAGAGTCTTTACATCAATGATCCCGATACCACGAAGCTCAATAAAATGCCGGGTAATATCCGGCGCACTTCCGATCAGGGTATCGTCGCTGACACGGCGGATCTCCACCACATCATCCGTCACAAGGCGGTGTCCCCTCTTTAACAGTTCCAGCGCCGCCTCACTCTTTCCGATCCCGCTCTCTCCCATGATCAGCACACCTTCACCGAATACGTCAAGAAGCACTCCGTGGATGCTGATGCAGGGAGCCAGCTTCACATTGAGCCAGCGGATGACCTCTGCCATCAGAGAGGAAGTTGTTTTATCTGATACAAGACAGGGAACACCGTAATAATTGCAGTATTCCAGCAGATCATCATCAGGATTCTGTCCCCGGCTGAATACAAGGCAGGGAATCTGGCTGGAGGTCAGCTTATCATACATCTGACGCTTCACTTCTCTGTCCATGGTATTGATATATGCCTGCTCCACGTATCCTATGATCTGTACGCGCTCTCTGTCAAAATGATCGAAAAATCCGGTAAGCTGCAGCGCAGGACGGTTTACATCTGGATGGGTCAGTACGATCTTATCCGTATCAATCTCCGGTGTGGTGTTGCGCAGTTTCATTTTCTCAATAAGCTCACTGATGGTTACTCCATGCATGGTATAATTACCCCCTTGTGTCTGCTCTCCGCACATGGACGCGGAAAGGCTATCTGGTTAACATATATACTATCACAAGTTTCACTGATTGTCATGTGTTTTTACATCCGCGCACATTCCGCCGCAGAACGAATGCCCCCCTGTTTTGCGAAAAAAATGGTAAACGGCCTCTGCGGCCTTCTGATTCATCTGAGGCGTCTGGGCCAGCTCCTGGATGTTTGCATTTCTTATGGCCTCGATATCCTTAAACTGACGCATCAGCGCCTTCCGTCTGGCAGGGCCGATGCCCGGGATCTCATCCAGTACCGATCTTACCTGCCCTTTTCCCCGAAGGCTTCGGTGATATTCAATGGCAAACCGGTGGGCTTCATCCTGAATCCGCGTAATAAGCCGGAAGCCCTCGCTGTGCCGGTCAATAGGCACCTCTTTATTGTTGAAATACAGGCCTCTGGTGCGGTGAAAATCATCCTTTACCATGCCGCATACCGGAATGGAAAGGCCCATCTGTTCAAGAACCCCAAGGGCAATATTGACCTGTCCTCTTCCGCCGTCCATCATGATCAGATCCGGAAAACGGGTAAAGCTTCCAAAAGAAAGTTCCTTTCCCTCCGCTCTGAGGTTCTTTGCCTCCTCCATTCCATGAGAAAACCGTCTGGTTAAAACCTCTTCCATGGAGGCATAGTCATTTGGCCCCTGGACGGTGCGGATCTTAAATTTCCTGTAGTCACTGCGCTTTGGCTTTCCGTCCTCATAAACTACCATAGAACCTACCGACTCCACGCCGCTTGTATTGGAAATGTCAAAGGCCTCCACCCGGCGCACTGCACCGATCCCAATGAGCGCTCCAATCTGGTTCATGGCTCCTATGGTACGCAGTTCTTCCTTTTTGATCCGTTCCTTATCCTGAGACAGGACCAGAGCCGCATTTCTTGCCGCCAGCTCCACCAGCCTTTCCTTCTCCCCCTTCTGGGGCACCACCAGCCTTACCTTCTGTCCCCTTTTCGCGGTCAGCCACTGGCTGATAACCTCGCTGTCTGTAATGGGATACTGAAGCCAAAGCTCCCTTGGGATAAACGGCGTTCCTGCATAAAACTGCTTTACAAAGCCGTCCAGAATCTCCTCCTCGCTCTCTGCTGCTCCCGCTGACAAATGAAAATGATCCCTTCCGATCAGCTTTCCTTCCCTGATAAAAAATACCTGTACCACAGCGTCCCTTTCGTCTCTTGCCAGAGCCACAATATCACGGTCCTCCATGCTGCTGCTGGTAATTTTCTGCTTCTGTGCCACCTGCTTTACACTGTTTAACAGCTCCCGGTATTCAATGGCCTTTTCAAACTCCATTTGCTCCGACGCCTGCTCCATTTTCTCCTTCAGGGAACGCAGAAGAGGCTCGTAATGGCCTCCTAAAAAATCAAGCGCCTGTCCAAAGGACTTCTGATAATCCTCCTTTGAAATATACCCCTGACAGGGAGCATCACACTGCTTGATGTGGTAATTTAAGCAGGGCCTCTCCTTTCCCGTATCCTTCGGCAGATTCCGGCTGCAGGTGCGGATCCGGTACAGCTTATGGATCAAATCCAGCGTATCCTTGACTGCCCCGGCGCTGGTATATGGGCCAAAATACCGGCTGCGCCCATCCTTTTTCATATCCCTTGAAAATAAAAGTCTTGGGAAATCCTCACCCACCGTAGCCTTGATGTAAGGATATGTCTTATCATCCTTTAACATGGTATTGTATCTGGGGCGATGCTCCTTGATCAGATTGCATTCCAATACCAGCGCTTCCAGCTCTGAATCGGTTAGAATGTACTCAAACCAGGCAATATGGGAAACCATCTGTTCGATCTTGGCAGTCTTATTCCGGCTGCTCTGAAAATACTGGCGCACCCGGTTTTTTAAGCTGACTGCCTTTCCCACATAGATGATTTCATCCCTGTCATTGTGCATCAGATAAACGCCCGGACTGGCAGGGAGTTTTTTTAATTCCTCTTCCAGATCAAACATCAAAACCCTCCTGTTCAGCGCAGCCGTGTGCCGTCATAGCGGCGCAGAAGCTGTACATAGCGGCGGAGCGCCTGAATCTGCTCCTCCACAGGCATTTCCGGCTCCGGTTTTAAATCCATAGCCATAAACATACAATCCAGCTCCCGTTTGGTTGCCTTTCCTTCCATCTGTTTCAAAACAGCTAACTTATCCTCAGGGCGCAGCGCATCCAAAAAACGCTCCAGCCAGGGGCCTGGAAGTTCCTCTTCCTTATCCGTCTCCCCCTGTTCCCTTTCCTGACAGGCAGTTCTTACAGGATCATTCTCCGGCCATACACGCTCAAAACGGTATTCCTGATCCGCATCCGGATATTTTTCCCGGTCTACCGGACTCATAAACATCTCCAGAGGGCGGACATACATACCAAATGTTCCATACAGTGCCTGATACACCACCATAGGCTCTCCTGTTTCTGAATGAACAGCCACTGCTATGACCTGATACAGTTTATTTTTAAAATGCCTGTAAAATGCTCCCGGCACAGGCATACACTCTCTCTGCTGCAAAATGCATCTACCTCATTTCCGCCCGGCCTATGCCGAACTCTGTGTTTATCTTTTTAGTATACCATATCTCATTTTAGAATCAACGGAATTTTGTCCGGGCAGATAAAAACGCCCTGCTGCTATGCTGTCTGCAAAGCTGCGGGGCGTACACCTGGGTCTGAAAAGGTATGCTTCTGCATTCCTTACTGTAAAGAAGCTGCCGCGTCTTTTCCTGCAGCTAAATATTCCTGACCGGAAAATTCATCTGCATTCGCCGCTGCCGCATTTACAAGAATCAGCACTGCTGCCAGAATCACCCAGGCAAAGCATTCCAATCCTTTTTTCAGTTTCATAATCCTCTTTTCCTCCTAAGGATCACATCTGGATCCGACTCACATTATACCGTTTTTCCGCAAAAATGCAAGTTTTAAATTTTTTTCTGACAGACGGGGAATTTCTCTCCTTCATCCGTTTTATATAGTAGAGGCTGTTAATTTTATACTTCTGATAAGGAGGAATATTTATGATTACTTATAAGCCATTCTGGGAAACCCTGAAAAAGTCACCCGAAACCACCTATACCCTAATCCATAAACATCAAATTTCCAGTGCTACCATTGACCGTCTGCGAAAGGATAAACCCTTAAGCACAATCACCATTGACGATCTGTGCCATATTCTGAACTGCCAGGTGGGTGAAATTGCCGCGTACATACCTCCTGAAGATAAACCACATTAAACGGTCAAACTCTGAACATTTTACAATAGCCTTCTGTTTTTTCCTGTGCTATACTTTAAGAAGCTTAACGTATAAGGAGGTTTCTTTGTAATGCAGAAGATTGGAAGAAATGATCCCTGCTGGTGCGGCAGCGGTAAAAAATACAAAGACTGTCACATGGAGCTGGAAGAAAAGCTGACCCAGTTCCGTCGTCAGGGCGCCATCGTCCCCACCAGAGCCTTATTAAAAACACCCGAACAGATCCGTGGCATAAAAGAGAGTGCCCGGATCAATGTAGCCGTTCTTGATTATGTAGCTGCACATATCGGCCCCGGCATCACTACTGCCCAGATCGATCTGTGGGTCTATGAACAGACCACCCGTTTAGGAGGCATTCCCGCGCCTCTAGGCTATAACGGCTTTCCCAGAAGCGTCTGCACCTCTGTCAATGACCAGGTATGCCACGGCATTCCATCCGAAAATGACATTCTGAAAGAAGGCGATATTATAAACATAGACGTCTCTACTATCTATAATGGTTATTTTTCTGATTCCTCCCGTATGTTCTGCATCGGAGCGGTTTCTCCGGAGAAAAAACGATTGGTAGATACAGCAAAACAATGTCTGGAGATTGGTTTGACAGAAGTACGTCCCTGGGGATTTTTAGGTGATATGGGGCAGGCAATCCATAATTTTGCCAAAGAAAACGGCTGCAGCATTGTCCGTGAAATCGGCGGTCACGGCGTGGGACTGGAATTCCATGAAGAACCCTGGGTAAGCTATGTGTCCAAAAAAGGTACAGAAATGCTCATGGTTCCCGGAATGTGCTTTACCATTGAACCCATGGTAAATATGGGACGGCCGGATGTATTTGTGGATGCGGACAACGACTGGACGGTATATACGGATGACGGACTGCCCTCCGCCCAATGGGAAATCCAGGTGCTGATCACAGAGGATGGATATGAAATACTGGCGTGGTAGACGATTTTCCGAATAGAGTATGCAACACGAAATGCAGCACGCATTAAAAAAAGTCCTGTAATACAGGACTTTTTTTAATGGAGATAGTGGGATTCGAACCCATGACCTCTTGCATGCCATGCAAGCGCTCTCCCAACTGAGCTATACCCCCATTGGAACATATTTATATCAACTGGCGTCGACTCGTTGATAATACCATATCCGGCAGAATAAATCAAGTATTTTCCAAACTTTTCTCAAAAGGTTTCCAAGACACAAGCTCCCCGAAAGGTTTTCGCCTTCCGGGGAGCTTCTATCATTTAATATACATTTTCACTGTAGAAATTATTCATTTCCATACAGAGCAACCAGCTTGGATAAGTGCTCAAAGCGCTCCTTAGCCTCCTGCTCGTTGCGTGCGAACAGCTCTGCTGCTCTCTCAGGATTCTTCATGGTCAGAGACAGGTAACGAACCTCGCCCTTTAAGAAGTCCTGATAGCCTTCCATCTTAGGAGCCTTGGAATCCAGAGTGAACTTCTTCTCTGCTGCAGGATTGTAACGGAAGTTATTCCAGTAGCCACACTCTAATGCCAGCTTCTCCTCAGTCTGAGCCTTGTTCATGCCCTTCTTGATACCATGGTTGATACATGGAGCATATGCAATGATCAAAGATGGTCCCGGATATGCCTCAGCCTCAGCCAGTGCCTTAACGGTCTGCTGCATGTCGCCGCCCATACAGATCTGTGCAACGTATACATAGCCGTAGCTCATAGCGATGCCAGCCAGATCCTTCTTCTTGGTCTCCTTACCGCCAGCTGCGAACTGAGCAACTGCACCGGTCTTGGTAGCCTTGGAAGCCTGTCCGCCTGTATTGGAGTAAACCTCGGTATCGTATACCATGATGTTGATATCCTTACCGGAAGCCAGAACGTGGTCTACGCCGCCGAAGCCGATATCGTAAGCCCATCCGTCACCGCCGAAGATCCACTGAGACTTCTTAGCCAGGAAATCCTTGTTAGCTACGATGTCCTTGCAAACCGGGCAGTCAATGCCGGATAATGCAGCAACCAGACGATCGGTTGCAGAACCGTTCAGAGCGCCGATGCCGTAGGTATCTAACCACTCCTTGCAGGCTGCTTTGATATCGTCAGTTGCGTTCTCATTTGCCATAACGCTCTCAACCTTAGCCTTTAAGCCGTCTCTGATTGCGTTCTGAGCCAGTAACATACCATAACCGAACTCAGCATTGTCCTCAAACAGGGAGTTATCCCATGCAGGACCCTGTCCCTTAGCGTTCATGGTGTATGGTGTAGAAGGTGAGGAGTTGCCCCAGATAGAGGAACATCCTGTTGCGTTTGCAATGTACATTCTATCACCAAACAGCTGGGTGATCAGCTTAGCGTAAGGAGTCTCGCCACAGCCTGCACATGCGCCGGAGAACTCAAGCAGAGGCTGCTTGAACTGGCTTCCCTTAACAGTGTTCTCTTTGAACTTTGCAACAACCTCATCCTTGATGGATACAGTCTGGCCAAAGTCAAAGATAGCCTGCTCGCTGAGGCTCTCTTCCAGAGGCTTCATCTCCAGAGCCTTGTTGCCCTTCATGCCTGGGCAGACATTTGCACAGGAGCCACATCCTGTACAGTCAAGTGCAGAGATGGTCATGGCAAACTTGTAGCCTGGCATACCGGTCATATCCTTCATCTTCATATCTGCAGGAGCGTTAGCAGCTTCATCAGCTGTCATAGCTACCGGACGGATAACAGCGTGAGGACATACATAGGAACAGAAGTTACACTGGATACAGTTGTCAACATTCCATACAGGAACATTTACTGCAATACCACGCTTCTCGTATGCGGAAGAACCAGATGGTGTAGTACCGTCTACATAATCCTTGAATGCGGATACAGGCAGGGAGTTTCCTTCCTGAGCGCTTACCTTGGTCTGGATATTGTTTACGAAATCAACAACTTCCTTGCGGCCCTCGGTAACTACCTTATAATCAAGGCCTTCGTCCTCGCACTGAGACCAGCTTGCAGGAACCTCTACCTTGTGAACGCCCTTAGCGCCGGCATCGATTGCTGCCCAGTTCTTCATAACAACGTCCTCGCCCTTGCGGCCGTAGGTTGCCTTTGCAGCTGCCTTCATCAGTTCATTTGCCTTCTCAGCAGGAATGATGCCTGTCAGCTCGAAGAATGCGGACTGAAGGATAGTATTGATACGGGTCGGGCCCATGCCGGTCTCGATACCGATCTTAACACCGTCGATGGTGTAGAAGTTGATCTTATGATCAGCGATGAACTTCTTAACCTGTCCTGGCAGATGCTTCTCAAGACCTTCCATATCCCATGGGCAGTTTAACAGGAAGGTACCGCCGTCAACCAGCTCCTGAACCATGTTGTACTTGCGTACATAAGAAGGATTGTGGCAGGCAACGAAGTTAGCCTGACGGATCAGGTAGGTAGACTTGATGCGGCTGTGTCCGAAACGCAGATGAGACATGGTAACACCGCCGGACTTCTTGGAGTCGTAATCAAAGTATGCCTGAGCGTACATATCAGTGTTATCACCGATGATCTTGATGGAGTTCTTGTTAGCACCTACCGTACCGTCAGCGCCAAGACCCCAGAACTTACAGTTGGTTGTTCCCTCTGGAGTAGTAACTAAAGGAGCGCCAATCTCCAGAGACAGATTTGTAACGTCATCCACGATACCGATCGTGAATGGGCTCTTTGTCTCATTCTCAAATACTGCTACGATCTGAGCAGGTGTGGTATCCTTGGAACCTAAGCCGTAACGTCCGGTCTGGATCTTGATCTGGTCAAACTTGCTGCCCTTAAGAGCTGCAACAACATCCAGATACAGAGGCTCGCCCATAGCGCCTGGCTCTTTTGTTCTGTCTAATACAGTGATGGTCTTTACAGACTCAGGAATGGTATCGATCAGTGCCTGTGCGCAGAATGGTCTGTACAGACGAACTTTAACAACACCAACCTTCTTGCCCTGTGCAACCAGGTAATCAATGGTCTCCTCGATGGTATCATTTACAGAACCCATAGCAACGATCACATGCTCTGCATCAGCAGCGCCGTAGTAGTTGAACAGCTTGTAATCTGTACCGATCTTAGCGTTAACCTTGTCCATGTACTCCTGAACAATTGCAGGAAGTGCATCGTAGTAGGGGTTACATGCCTCTCTTGCCTGGAAGAAAATATCAGGGTTCTGAGCAGAACCTCTCTGGCATGGATGATTTGGATTCAGAGCGTTCTTACGGAATGCTGCAATCGCATCCATATCAGCCATATCCTTCAGATCCTCGTAATCCCAGGTCTCGATCTTCTGGATCTCGTGAGATGTACGGAAACCGTCAAAGAAGTTGATGAAAGGAACTTTGCCCTTGATTGCTGCCAGATGAGCAACTGGAGTTAAGTCCATAACTTCCTGTACGCTGGACTCACACAGCATAGCGCATCCTGTCTGACGGCAGGCATAAACGTCGGAATGGTCACCGAAAATAGATAATGCATGGCTTGCCAGTGCACGGGCAGATACGTTAAATACGCCTGGCAGCTGCTCGCCTGCGATCTTGTAAAGGTTAGGGATCATCAGTAACAGACCCTGGGAAGCAGTATAGGTGGTGGTCAGCGCACCTGCTGCCAGAGAACCGTGTACAGCACCTGCTGCACCAGCCTCAGACTGCATCTCTGTAATCTGAACTTCATGACCGAAGATGTTGGTTCTTCCGTCTGTTGCCCATTCATCTGTAGCTTCTGCCATAGGTGAGGATGGGGTAATCGGATAAATAGCCGCTACATCAGTAAATGCATAGGAAGCATGAGCTGCTGCATGGTTACCATCCATGGTTTTCATTTTTCTTGCCATTTTGATTTCCTCCTGCAATTAGTGAAATATGTATATGATAGTATACATGTAAGTCCGCCCGACGGCACATAGCCTTTAGCGGACTGACCTGTATATTATTATAAACAATTCTTTAACAAATTGCAAATGCTTAATTGCTATTACTGCAAAAAATACAATGTATACAGTATAATTTATGCACAAATCCTCTGACAGCCAGAAATAGCGAAAAAGAAGCAGCCGTAAAATTTCCATTTGGGGATTTTACGGACTGCTTCTTTCTTAAAATTTTTAAAAATTCAAACCGCTATTCCGGCTTTACGGGAACAACCACGGCTCCGGCTCCCGGCCCGCCCTGTGAACCGGAAGGCGCGTCCTCTGACGGAGCAGGGGCCACAGGTACGGAAGACGGCTCTGTAGAAGCTGATCCCGGCCCTTCTGCCGGAGCAGAGGAAGCCGTACCTGACCCAGGCTGGGACTGGGTCGTCTCAGCAGGGCCGGTATATCCCTCCGGCATTCCGTCCACTGTCGGCGTAACCGTTGTTGCCTGCGTGGTGGTTTCCTCCGGATTTAATACCACACCGCTGGTATTGCGGTGGACTACCGGCTTGTGGCCCTTATACGTTGTTTTATGATCCAGTTCTCTGGAAATCTCCTTGCCGTCCTTATAGACAACCTTATAGGTTTCCCAGCGGCTTCCGGAGCTTCCCTTGCTTGTGGTCTTTTCCACTCCCGGATCCAGAGTCTGATCTTCTACATATTCCGGTTCCGGCACACCAAGGTCTTCTACCTTTTTAGACTCCAGATCCCAGGTGATGCCGTCCTCCAGAATCGGGATACCATATACAGATACCGTCATCTTCTGATCCGCATAGCTTGCCCGCAGGCCGATCGCTGTGCTTGAGGTATTGATGAATTTAAAATCAGGCTGCTCATAACTTACAGTAGCATCTCGTCCCGGAGTTACATAATTTGGCTCAAAGGTATGGGAACGGCGATAGCTGATCTTTAAGCCTGCTTTAAATACCGCATTGTACAGAGTAGTTGAAACCTGGCATACGCCTCCGCCGATTTCCTGAACAACCTCACCGTTATTATAGGCAGCCGCACCCTTATAACCCTTAGCCTCTGTACGCTGGCCTACAGTTCCGTTAAAGGAGAACTCATGGCCCGGCTTGATAACGGTGCCGTTAATAGCTTCTGCCGCCAGACGGACATTCGTATTTCTGTTTTTATTGGATGTGGTATTTGTAGTAAAGGAACCAATGGTCTTATACTGCTCCTTTGCGCTGGCCGCCGTAATCTCAGGTGCCACCGTGCTGCCGGATGCCTCAATTTTGGTATCAAAGTCCTTTGCAGCCAGAGCCTGTGTGATATCATCGATCAGCTTTTCCTGATCAATGGCAAAGCCATTCTCCTCTCCCGCGAAAACGAACTTCCCTGTTTCTGCATTAAAGCTGTCGATGGAACCATTTTTTGCCTTCTTATCCCACTTCGCCGCGCAGGCTGCTGCCTCCGCTTTAATCTGCTCTTCTAATCCGGCCGTATCCAGCGTGTAGCTTTCCTGAGGCTCTCCGCTGTAGATCTCATTTAAAAGAGAATCGATTTTTCCGGCCATCAGGTCATTTACCTCATAAACTTCAGAATCATAAGAAACGGTCATGCTCCATGGAAATTCTTTTAACAGCACCTCTCTGGCCTGAGATTTGGAAAGGCCGGTGATGGAAATGCCGTCTACGGACACCTCTTTTTTCATCTCGGTTTCTGTCACTGCCTCTGTTGTTGCCTGCACTCCCGTCTCATCAGAGTTCTTTCCATTTAACGCCATAGCAATGCAGGTAATCACTACGATCAGGATCACGCCTCCAATGGCAATCCATTTATAATCCGGCCCCTTTCTTCTGTGGCGGCGGCTGTTCCGCCTTACATTCTGCATGGCGTTCATCCTTCCTGCCTGGCCGGAGCGGTAAGAGGAACTGCTGCGTGAGCCACCGTGTCCTGTATTTCTGGAAGAGGTACCTCTGGATGATGCTCTCCCGGAAGCACTACGTCCTCTGTCTGCGCCCTTTGCCCGGCTTCTGCCCGGCGAAGCGCTGCGGTTCCTGCTGTTGTTTTCTAACTGATTCATTTTTCTCACACCTTGTTCAAAATACTTTTGCATTAATTACAGCTTGTAGTATAGCATACTTTATTTAAAATGGAACCGCTTTTTATATTTTTTTCCTTTGATTTTTTCTATTTATGAATTTACTGTTACTTATTATAAATGAAATATTATGGAAGTATTACCAAAGTATTTCACTGCTCTTTTTTAGAGGCTGTGACCTTTGAAAGCTGCAAAATAATCTCGCTGAAATATCTGGGCAGAACCTGCTCCAGAAGAAGCGCCTTTTTATCATCCGCCTCATCATAGACATAGCTTCCCCTCTCTATGGTTCCGGCCGGATAGAAACGGACGTCTTCTATTGTTACCTCCTCGTTCTGTCCTCCGATATAGGTTCCTGAAAAATGAAGCTCCGCTCCCAGCTTCCCGTCTTCCCGGTAAAAGGTATAAAAACAGCCCGCATCCTGAACAGAACCCGTATACCAGCCAAGAGCCTGCATTTTTCCGATGAGAGACAGATCGTTAAGGATCACTCCTTCAAAGCGCTCCACTGCCTTCTGCCCCGCTTCTTCTTCGGAAATGAGGTACACAGTGCGGTCCAGCTGTTCCACAGGCTGAATGATTTCATAATCCTCCAACTGCTCCTTCCATGCGTCCCTCTCTTCCTTTGAAAGCTCAATGGGATGGATCAGGCCGATTACTGCGTCCTCAGGCAGCTCCAGCTCCTCTTCATCCACCGTATTAAAGGAGCCGTCCTCCATATACCGGAAGCTGCCTGTAAGTGTTTCTTCCTTATATATACCCCAGATCAGGCCAATGGCAAAGGGGTGCATCACCGGCTTTTTCGTAAACAGCTCCACCCAGTCCTCCTTCTTCCACATACGTCCGGATGACAGGGCCAGCTCCAGCCTCTGCTTCTGGCTGGCAGCCACGGTTTTTAACTGCTTTTTCATAGCTTTAAACTCCTCATAAGCCCTTGCCGCCTTATCTTCCTCATCCCGCTTGCCCGGAGCAGGCATATTTTTAAGCTTTCTGCCCTCCTGGTCCCGAACCTGAATTTCAAGCTCCGGGGTAATGGACACGGTAAAGGATCTTGCTCCATAGTCAAAAACACGCTCCATCCGCTCATTAAAACCGAGATCCGGCACAATCCGGTCTGAAAGCTCCTCTCTGGTAATCCCAAGCTGTCCGGCAGCAAATTCCAGCGCTTTGGCAGCCGCAGCCTTCACCTGACGGAACTTGAATTTTGACGCAATGCCGTCTACCTTTAAAAGCGCCTCTGAAACAGGGCTTAAGGCCAGTGCGTTGACCGCCTCACAGGCCATGGCGCCTCTGGCATTTGCCGGCCATTCCTGGATCTGACGGTACAGCTTTTTAACCATCAGATCGCCTCCGTGGATGGACGCTGCATAAAGAACCCATTTCTTCTTTGCTTCTGCGCCCTGCTCCATAAAACGGTCAAAGAGTTCATTTACATAAAGAGAAAACTCCTCTTTCTTAAGGTCTCCGGCCAGAAATTCAGCGTCTTTATTTACGCCCGGACTGGTTCCTGCTCCGGCATAACACAGGAGAATGGCCTGAAGATATTCAACGGACGCCTCCTCCCCATTTTCAAAATGAACCGCCGGGAAAGGAGTCTGAAAGGCCCAGGACAGCGTGCGGCTCTTTCCTCCTTTATGAAGGGCTTTTACCAGATCCTCCCTCTTTAAAACGCCGGCGGAGCTTTCATTTGCTTCCTCCTTTACCCCCAGCACCTGGATTAAAAGCCGGCGCACCTTGGCATTTTTTTCCTTTTCAAGAGCTGCCTCAAGAGCCGGGCGGTCGGAAACGTCATTCCATGCAGCCAAAACATATACCGCAGCTTCCCTGGGGCCTGCCTTTTTATCGCTTAAAAGAACAAGTATATCATCCTTCCAGTCCTTCTGCTCCTCTAAAATTTTTAAAAGCTCCTCCCGGACGGATTTAGCCGTATCCTTTGCATAGGAAAGAATTTCTTTTTTGTACTCTTTTGCCATCAGAGCCATGGTCATAAGCCCCAGACGGCGGCCTTCTGCCTCAGACTCACGAAACACTTCCATCACTTCTTCCGGATTGGCTCTGAGCTTATACAGAAATACTCTTCTGGCTGCCAGCTCAAAGCAGCGTTCCTTATCCGAATCAAGGTATAAGGATTTTACATTCAGGATAAAGGTCTTTAACAGATGCGCCTCATCCATTCCCGCTTCTTCCATGTCTTTAAAAAATTCTGCAAAGGCTTCTTCCTTCGGCTGGTAGAACGGATTTTTTCCCGAGGACATAAAGTACCCCTCCTGCCGAAGAAAGGTACAGGCCTGGCAGCGGTTAAAAAATTCCCGGTTCTCATCCTTAGCAGGAAAGCCGTCCAGCAGATTACGCAGTCTATAGCCCCTGTAAAAATGGCTGTTTTTTGCCATCTGTTCCTCATATGGATACAGAGCGCTGAAAGGAACCCGTCCATACAGGTAATCAATTAACGTCTGGGTTTCCGAGCCTTTTTCCTCTGTCAGTACCTTTATAACCGCATCTCTTCTGCGCATGCCGGCAGAGGACTGAAGGGTTTTATAAAGCTTAGGATCTGCGCTGCGAACCACATTCATCATGTAATTCATCTGCTCCAGATCTGCCTCCTTTAGGCATTCCAGATACAGCTCCTTATTCTTTTTAAGCTGGCTGCAAAGAATCTTCCCCTGCTTTCTGATGGCTGCCCAGGAAATGTAGGACTTGCTGTCCAGATGGAACAGCTCATCAAAGCTTCCTCCCCGTTCGTGAAGATCCCTGCGGAAATCCAGCTGCTCCATAATAGGAAGGCAGCAGTTCATATCAGAAGCCAGATACAGATCCACTGTGCGCATCAGACAGGGGGACAGGGCCATATTCATAAAAGCGGTTCCGCATATGAGCCATGTAATAAGATTATTCTGGGCCAGAGAACCTGCCAGAGAACGGATCTCATCCGTCATGGATCCTTCCTTTAGCGCACGGGCAATCTGAAACCGGCTCGCCTTGGAAACAGAGGACGGCAGCGCGTCTTCAATGGTGTTGCATACAATCGTTTCATATTGTCTCATAAGCTCCGCGTCTTCACCGGAAAGCCCATTTCCATTTCCAAACGCTGAAACAAGCCGGTTCAAAATACCCTTTGCACCCGCAGCCCCCTCTTTGGGTTCTTCCAGCTTTTTATCCGGGTATTTCCGGAGAAAATAGAGGGAAAGAAGGATCAGCCTGCCATTAGCCATATCCCCGATGCAATACTTCATGGCTGACAGCAGGTATTCCGGAGTCTTAGTCTGTTTTATCATCTGATCCATCAGATAGCTGAAACGTGTATCATTGTTTCTGCCCGCGATCTCTGCCACAACCGAAAGCCACTCTTCCGGCTTCAGTCCCCAGAAGTCCTTCCCCTCTCTCATAAAGCTGTAACGCCATGCATAATTCCCCCGTTCCAGCGCGCCGCAGGTTGACTGTCCCAGTGTAAAAAGCACCCGGAGCATTTTTTTTGCTTCCTCTGAATGCCGGTCGCAGAAATGGCTAAACAGAGCTGCCGCAGCCTCCAGCTGCGTTTCGGCAAGCTGGTAAAAGTCCCTTGCCGTTAAACCCTGTAAGGCTTCCTCTCCCCGTTCGCCTGATACATAGGAAAAAATCTTCTCCCGTTCCTGTTCAGACAGACCGATTTTTTCCAGAGTTTCCATTATTTTATCCCCATATGTTCTCTTTGGCTGTATCATACGCCTTCTCCTCCTTTTTACCGGATTTTTGCTGTATCGTCTATCACTGTGTATAGTAGGCTTCTGCCAGATCAAACTCCGTCTTTCCTCTGGCCAGCCACAGGTATTCCGCTATATTTACATAAATTTCCAGTTCTGCCCCATGAACGGGATGCAGGCTGTGACGGCAGCTTTCAATCTCCCGGCACAGCTTCCCAAGCTGTATGCCAAGAAAGACAAGCCCGCTCTCTCCTGCACGTTCCGCCCATTGCCGAAGCATCCCAAGGGTGCTGTCATGAACGGCGTCAAACCCGCTCTGGTACAGATCCTCGATCTGCTGGCTGACCTCTTCCAGAAGGCGGTACATCTGCTCCATGGCATTGATTTTAAGTACCCGTTCCCGTTCCTGCGGTGAATCTGAAACCCATTCATCTGCAAACGCTTCCCGTTTGCCGGCTTCCTGCCCCCACTGAAAAATCTCCAGAGGATGAAGGATCATTTTCCCATCTTTTAAGTACAGCTTGCCTGCAATGGCAGGAATGGGAATTTCTCCCTTTTCCACCTGATCTGCAATCCGCTCCAGATAGCGGATATTCGCGTCCTCCCGCCTGCTGTATGCCATCTCTGTCAAAAGTTCTTTCCCATTGGAATCAAAAACAGCCATGGAAAATTTCTGCTCTGCCTGAGAAAAACGGGCCGCATCCCAGGCTGCAGCCTGAACGCACACGATCCGCAGCGTCTCCTCCCCCCGTTTCAACCAGCTGTTTTTCAAAAAATACTGTTCTTTAAAAAGCGCTCCAAAGTCTTTATAAAGCCATTTTCCCGCGTCCTCCGGGCAGAAGCTGTGTTTTCCTGTTATCATGCCTTTTGTATCCTGACTGGATGACAGACGGCCTGTTTTTCCGGCTTTTGCCTGTTTTAAGCAGACCTCTGTTCCGGCCAGTTCCTCTAAGGATACATTTAATCCCCAGGGAGCGGCTGCCTTTTCCATCCGCCCCCGTCTTCCCCGGCTGTCATAGTACACCGGACGGGCGCTGGTATATGTATACCATTTCTTTGTATTCTTTTCCAGAAAATATACCGTTTCTCCCTGATAACCGTTTCTGCTCTGAAAGGCCTCCGCCGTAATGCCGATCAGTTCCATATCTCCTGCCGGTTCATAGTCCATGTGAAAGACTCCTCCCAGGTTCCTAAGCTCCCCGTCTGTTTTCACCCGGCTCAAACGGCAGATCTGTTCATAAAGGCGGGCGCTTTCATCCATCAGCCCTGCGGCATTTACAGAGGATGAACGGCTAAAATACGCTTCATATCCATTTTGAAGGCTCCGGAACGCATCTTCAAAGGAGGCCAGTCCTTCATTGTGGCTGATCACTGCCAGCCGTTCTAAGGTATCGGCACTCTGACTGGCAGTGCGCGAAAGGCCGGAAGCTAATATATCCTCTAATGCAGCCTTCATCTCACCGGCCTTTTCCCGTATCCGGTTCAGATCCGCTTTCGGTTCTTCCTCTTCCTTTTCAAATTCCTCCAAACGCAGAGTTCCCGCCTCCATACGGCACCACAAAGCCGCAGCAGCCCTGTGAGCGCAAAATTCCTTCTTTTTGCAGGTACAGGAGGAATATTCCAGCGGAAGCAGAAATTTTACCTGCAACTCTGAATCCGGAAGCTCCACCAAAACCGTGCTGGAACGAGCGATATCTGCCCTTTTCCCCGCCCGGATCTGCCCCAGTACCTCCCCAAGCTTCTTCATCCCTAATGCCCGTATGATCTTCTGGTTCCCAATCTCCAGAACGGCCTGCCAAAGCTCCTCTGAGGGCAGAGCTTCGGATTTTTCTTTCTTCTCCTCTTTTATCCCGCCTTCTCCCGCTTCATACATATCCTTAAGAACCAAAATAGCCTGCACAATATGCCTGCATATGGATCTGGACGGACAGCTGCACCGGCTTTCCGCCAGCACCGGAGCGATCAGAAGCTCTTCCTCTCCAAGCTTTACATTTATGCCCTGATCCCCTGTATCCAAAATCTCACAGGGAGTAGTTTCTCTGTCCTTATGGGCCCGCTTTACCGTACCCTTATTGCTGAGACCGGCCAGATATTCGTCATCCGCACCGGCCAGTATGGTTTTCCAATCTGTCATGCTATGATTTTCCCCATCCATTCTGCCAGCTGCTCCGGAGTCATAGCCCCTACATGAGCCCCCAGCCGCGCCATCTTTTCTGCTGCATTTCTGTCATATACCGGATCTGCCTGACGGTCCAGAGCTGTAAGAGCTACCAGTCTGGCCCCGCTTTCCACAATATCCTTCACAGCGCCGTACATATTTGCCTGGCTTACACCCTCATAAAGATCGGATACCAGCACCACAATGGTTCTGGCCGGAGCTTCGATCAGGGTTTCACAATACCTTAAAGCTCCTCCGATGTCTGTGCCACCGCCCAGCTGGATACTCATAAGCGTTTCGACCGGGTCTTCCACATATCCGCTTAAATCCACCACACTGGTATCAAAAATAACCAGCTTCACATCCACCACAGGAAGCCTGGCAAAAATCCCCGCCATCACGGCACTGTGGATCACGCTGTCCATCATGGAGCCGCTTTCATCAACACAGATGATTACATTCCATGGGCTGTGGCGTTTCAGCCTGCCGTAAAAATAGACCTGATCCAGCAGAAGCTGCCTCTTTTCCACATCATAATGCTTTAAATTCATCCGAATGGTCTTCTTTATATCCAGATTCCGCATAGAGCGCACCGGACTGCCCGAAAAACGATCCATGCGGCCTGTAAGCGCAGGCCGTATCTCCTGCTCCAGCTCCTTTGTAAGCTCTTCTGCGACCTTTTTTACCACCTCACGGGTCATTTCAAGAACCGGCCCCTTCATCATGGATTTCAGTTCCAGCACCATTTTTAACAGCTCCCTGTTGGGCTCCATGCGCTTTAATACCTCAGGATCCGTTAAAAGCTCCGTCATATTGTACTTTTCCAGAGCATGGCGCTCCATGATCTCTGCGGTTGACTTGGGAAACAGGCGGCGCAGTTTCTCAATCCAGGAGGGTACGGTAAGGCTGGAGGGATCGCCGCTTCCCCCGCGGTCCTTTCGGATCTCCTGTTCTTCCCCGTACTCTCTGGAATAAAGGAACTCCAGCACCTGATCCATTTCACCATAGGGCAGACTGCCCTCTGAAAAATGCACGGGCCCTTCGGCATACCGGCCCAGAGCCAGACGCCAGCGGTTCAGTATCTCTTTTTCATCTCTCATCCGGCTCTCCCTCCATGGATAGTTTTACAAAGTTTTCCAGTTCTTTCCCATAGGCAAACACACCCGGAAGTACTGGCGGCGTTTCTTTTTCCAGACTTTTTTCCCGGTGAAGCCCGGCCGCCAGATTTCCAACCCTCTTTAACTCTCCCGGAGTAAATGCGCCAAAGGCCAGACGAAGCTGGGGCAGAAGTTCTAAAAATTCCCCATCCTCCACCTGGGAGAAAAACGCATCCAGCATGGGAATCATGCCCTGCCCCATAAAAATGAGATCTCTAGCTGTGAAAAAAAGGCCTCTGAGAAAAACAGCCGTTTTAAGAAGCTGCTCTCTGGTTCCGGTAATGTATCCCCGGCCCGCAGCCTCCGCTTCATACGCCTCTTCCCTGCCGCAGCCAAACAGGATCCCGTGAATACATCCCTCCAGGCCCGGATGGAGCTTTCCATCCTCCCGCATCCGCTCTAAAGCCTCAAAATATGCCTCCCTGCTGCAGCCTGTCTGCCCTCCGGTCTGATAGAGAAGCTTTATGGCCTTCATGGCGCTTTCCAGATCCTCATCCTTAATCCGGGCCATGGAGGGAAGAAGGATCACCAGCTTTTCATAACAGCCTGCGATCAGCCGTTCAAAAGGAAGATTTACCCGGTAAAGCCCCTGAAGCTCTTTCAGCATCCGCAGGCGTGACAATGCCTCTGCCACTGCAAAAAACCGGGTATCCTCCAGAATGATCCGGCTGACCGCTTCATAAACAGGCTCCATCTCCTGATCCAGTCCCATTTCAAACACAGAGGTAAGCAAAAGGGCGGCTTTCCCGGCATCACTTTCCGTCTTAAGTTCCTCTCTTACAAGGCTTGTCACTGCCTCCTCAATCACTGCCCCCCGGACCGATACGTCCATAAGGGCTGCTGCTACGGAGGGTCTGAAGCGGCAGATCCAGGTTTCCCGCATCATATTCCGGTCTCTTCCCAGACGCAGATCCGGTCCCTTTGTCTTTCTGGCAAACTCTGTCTGAAGAAATACCATCCTGTTTAAAAATTTGCTCTCTTCCCTGTGTTTTTCGTTGGAAAATGGGGTGAGTACCCGCTTGATCTCCATAGCAGACCGGCTTCGGATGCCGAACCTGGCGCACTGCCTTTCAAAATCCTGAATCAGAGGCGGTACCTCAGCCTGCTTGCAGAGCTTTCCCAACCGGGTTCCTGTCATATGCTTTTTGAGAATCCGAAGTGGCTTATCCGATGATAAGGAGCACTCGCCCTTAATAAAGGAGGAAAGCACCGCATCCTTTAATTCCCAGGCTCCGGGCTCTCTCTTATCCCGAAGGGATGCAAGCCCTCTTGCCTGATCCAGAGCACAGATCTCATCATAGGTGGTGGGAACGCCGTCCTTTTTTCTCCCGTCCCTTCCGGTCTCAATCAGGAAATCAAGGACTGCTCCTTCATACACTCCCTTCTGCGGCTGTTCCTTCTCTTTATTTTCTTCCAGTTTTTCCCATATTCTCTGGTAAAAGCCGGGAAAAGGCATACCGCTGGCATAACCGCCCCAGGCGTCTGTCTCCTCCATGGAATAGGGCATCAGGTAAATGCCCTCCTCCCCCTTTTTTGCCTGTTCCTTCCATTCTTTAAGCTTTGTCTGTTCCCTGAGATACTCTGCCAGCGCCGGAGTATGAAATCCGCCTGTGATTCCAAGCACCAGCCCTTCTTCTCCCACCTCGGCCGCCTTTTTCTTAAGCCTTCCTGCCATAAACTGCTCTCTGGCCTCGCAGCCCTCTGAACAGATCTGCTCCGGCGGGGTATCCTCCCGGATCATCCGGCAGTAGCCAAGAAGCATTTCAAACCAGGTTTCGCTCTCCATGCACAGGCCCTGGATTTCAAAGTACTTCTCCCAAAATTCATCAAAGGAGCGCAGACCGGTTTTCTGGCAGAGCTTCTGAAAAAAACGGCCGTCCGACAGCAGCCGGTCCCCTGTAAGGCCTTCGCTGCGGCTCTTTTCACAGGCAGCCAGAATCTCCCTGTAAGGCAGATCCATAAAATTACCTGGGATTCCCAGATCTCTGCACGTCCTCAGGGCTGCCAGCTCCGGCGAATAATCCAGAAAGGGATAATAACATTTATAGTATTCTTCACCGCCGCCAATCTCTCCTGCCTGATCCTGATAGGAATAATATACGGCAAAGGGCGCCTTGGTCTCCTCATGGATCATGGCCGGGATCAGGGAGCCTGCATTTTCAGGCCCTTCGATCAGAACCGCATCAGGCTTTAATTTTTCTATCATCCGCACAATATGCCAGGCGCAGGCCGGGCTGTGATGGCGCACGGGAAGAAGGATTATTTCAGCCATTTCCTTGCGTCGTAGTATCTGCTCCATATTCCGCCCTCTCTGCTGCTCTTGTCACGGATCACTGTTCCAAAATAGGCCTTTACCTTTTCCAGATCATCCCTGTTTTCCTTTGAAATTGCTCCGGTAAGATTTTGTACCAGGCAGTCAATATCCATGGTTTTATTTCCATAGTAATAACCTGAAATCATGGTCTGATAGTACACAGATACAGCCTCTGCCGTACTCATAACCGCTCCCGGCCGGTCAATCCGGTGTCCCAGGGAAGATACTCCCTCCCGCAGTTCATGGTAGGTAGAAGCCAGCAGCTCTGCCGCACTCTCATCCAGCTCCATTTCCATATGGCTTTCTTTTGCCAGGCTTTCCACCTCATTTAGAATGATCTGCTTTTCCATGGAAACCTCACGCACCGGCTGAACCGTTTCAAAGTTAAAACGGCGTTTTAAGGCGCTGCTCATCTCATTTACGCCCTTATCCCGTGTATTGGCCGTTCCGATTACATTAAATCCGGGAGCGGCAAAGAGAAAACCCTCATCGCCCAGCTCCGGAATATTTAAAAGCTTATCGCTTAAAACGCTGATCAGGCTGTCCTGAATCTCTGCCGGAGTACGGGTGATCTCCTCAAAGCGGGTAAGGATTCCCTTTTCCATGCCCGTATACAAAGGCGACGGCACCAGAGCCTCGCGCACCGGCCCCTTTGCCAGCAGCAGCGCATAATTCCATGAATACTTGATCATATCTTCTGTGGTTCCGGCTGTTCCCTGGATCGTATTGGTGCTGACGCCGCTGATAGCCGCAGAGAGAAGCTCCGACAGCATGGTTTTGGCCGTTCCCGGCTCTCCCACCAGCATCAGCCCCCTGTTTCCCGCCAGCGTAACGATGCTGCGCTCCACCAGAGCATCATTTCCAAAATATTTCTTCCGGATCCGGCACGCGCCGCCCGAATAGGGAATCTCCTTTGAACTTCCCAGAATAAAGGTGCGCACAGCCTTTGGTGAAAGCTGCCAGTTTAGGGGTCTGGGGCCTGTATCATTTTCTTTTAATGCCTTTAGTTCCTTTGCATACCGGATTTCCACCGGCGGTTTGATCCACTGCTTCTCCGTCATCTGTATGTCCTCCTTTATATCAGGAAAATATATATCAGTATAGCAAAATTCCGTCTGCTGTGCTACTATATATACAAAAAAAGGAAGTGAATATCCATGGGTTTTGTTGATTTGCATACACACTCTGATGCATCAGACGGCAGCTTCACTCCGGCCCATCTTGTGCATCTGGCAAAGGAGGCCGGTCTTTGCGCCATCGCCCTTACCGACCATGATACAACTGCCGGGATTGCCGATGCCGTTGATGCCGGAAAAGAGCTGGGAGTAGAGGTTATCCCCGGCATTGAAGTATCCGGTAATTACGAAGGCCATGAAATCCATATTTTAGGACTTTTTATCAATCCGGACGATCCGGAGCTTAAAGCATTTCTCAAAGACATGAGAAGCCGCCGGAACCGGCGCAATGAGGAGATGTTCCGCCGTCTGGCAGCAGACGGAATCTCATTTACAGATGAAGAGCTGTTCGGTTCCAATCCCCAGACCGTTATCACAAGAGCCCATGTGGCCCGTGCCATGGTTCAGAAGGGGTTCTGTTCTTCTGCGAATCAGGCCTTTAAAAAATATCTGGAATACGGTGGCCGCTACTGCCCGCCCAAGGAGGAGACCGAGCCGGAATCCATTGTAAAAATCCTGCTTAAAAACGGGGCTTTTGCAGCTTTGGCCCATCCCTTTTTATACAAGCTCGGAGACAAACAGACGAAAGCCCTCATTACCCGGCTGGCTGAGGCCGGAATGCAGGGATTAGAGGTCTACCATTCTTCTAATTACCCTCTGGAAAGCCGCAAGCTGCAGAAAATGGCTGCCGGCCTTAAGCTTCTTCCTACAGGAGGCTCTGATTTCCACGGCTCATGCAAGCCGGATATTTCAATCGGCACAGGCCGGGGCGGACTGAGGGTATCAGAGCTTCTTTTAGAGGATATCCGGCGCTGTGTCTGCCCCAAATCCCAAAAGGAAACCTGAATCTGTCAACAAATAAAAGGAGGATGTTGAATATGAAAATCCAGAATGTCACAGATGTAGACAAATTTTTTAAGGTGATTGATGAATGTAAAGGAACGGTAGAGCTGGTATCCCCTGACGGCGACCGTATCAATTTAAAGTCCAAGCTGGCCCAGTATGTGTCCATTGCCTCTATCTTCGCAAACGGCTATATCCGGGAACTGGATCTGGTGGCCCATGAGAAGGAGGATATTGAACGGCTGATACGGTTTATGTATCAGGGGGAATAAAAATATTTAATCCACATATTTCAGGGTTCAGAAGCCATGCTCTTACGGCATGATTTCCGGCCCTGTTTTTATATATATTGTTGTCATATTCCAATAAATATATCACACTTCTTATCACTTTCGTCCAACTCCATTGAATCCCCATATAGCCTATGGTATAATTTTTTAGAATTGAAAGATATTTGAATCGATTGAAAGGAGCCATTTTCATGACTGCCAATTTCCCTGTTTCTGTTATCATCGCTGATGATGAAGCTTCAATCCGCAACGGACTCCGATCTGCTGTGGAATCCATGAATCTGAATATACGCGTTCTTGGAACTGCCAGAAACGGGCTGGAAGCTTGGAATCTAATCCAGACCTATATGCCGGATATTATAATCACGGATATACGTATGCCTCTCTGTGATGGGCTGAACCTGATGAAAAAATGTAAAGAAGCCCGCTTTCACATTGACTTTGTCATTCTCAGCGGATTTGATGACTTTACTTACGCCCAATCAGCAATCCGCTATGGTGCCAAATCCTATCTTTTAAAACCTTTTAAAAATGAAGAATTAAAAGAAGAGCTTAAGATACTATTGGATGAAATCCGTCAAAAGCGTGGTCTTTCTTCCTCTTCTGCCGCACCCAGCGAAGAGACCATGACCGCTCTATCCAGAAAGTTGTTTTTAAATCAACTGATCCATAATGAATTCCATTATGAACATGATCTGGAAACAGCTGTAAAAGAATCCGGTCTCTCTTTTCCTTCCGGCTTCTGTCAGGTTCTTATCTTTTCTCTGGGAACAGGATCTCCCATTGATCCTCAGTCCCTTATTGCTCTGAAGCATACAATTGAACGCCATATGACCGGCTTTTATGCTCAAGTATGGGATAACGAAACCTTCCAGCTAACAGCGCTTATTTTCCCAGCACTTTCAGAAAATTTGTCGGCAATTCATGTTCTTGCGCATAAAATTATAGAAATCTGGATCTCAGAGCATGGTATGCGTCTGACCATCGGTATCGGAACACCGGAAAAATCCCTGCTCCAGGCAGGGCACTCCTATGCTATGGCTGTCACAGCCCTATCCTATCAGATGTATGAAACAGAACACCTTATCTTTGATCCTTCTGTTATCTGTACCATACCACCATCTGTCTCTGCCAATCACATTGATCCGGCTCCTCTTTTAGATGCCATTTGGAACAACGACACAGATGCCATTGTTTTCTGGTATTCAGAATATATCCGAACGCTGTTTTATGTTCCCATGCCGTCTCCCAGCTTTATCAGAGGAATGTGCATTTATCTGGTAACGGATATCCAAAATACACTGAAAAAGCAAACAGAAGACTGGCCTGAACTGGTTTTTGAACCTCCCTACATCCGAATCAATGAATTTTCTTTTTTCCGACAGATTAAAGACTGGTGTCTTTCCCAGTTTCTTCAATATGGGAAGGTTCTTTCTGAATATAAATCATTTGGAAAAGATCGCATCATTGCAAAAGCTAAACGCTTCATAGAAAACAATATAAATCGTAAGATTTCTGCAGAACTTATAGCGGAGGCCGTAAATTTAAGCCCTTCATATTTTACCATTTATTTTAAATCCAAAACAGGAATCAATTTCCGGGATTACCTGTTAAGCCGCAAAATGGAACAGGCCAAACACCTGCTGATGGCCGCTGACGCTAATATCAGCGAAATATCCTGCGCTGTAGGCTATGACGATTACCGCTCATTTTACCGCGCTTTTAAAAATTATACCGGCCAGACTCCATCTGAATATCAGACAAAATGCCGGGGAGGAGATTCTGTTCACTGATGAAAAAAATCCTTACTTTGATTGCCAACCTGAATATTTCGCATAAAATATGGTTATGTATGATTACCATTTCACTCACACTGTCTGCCTTCCTTATTTCTTTCAGCAGCCACTATTTCTCCCAGCTGTATCGGGAAGATGCCTACAATCAGGCCGCTGATTCTCTCCATATCGGAGCTCAGTCACTGACGGACTCTTATAATCTTCTTTTAAAAAATGTGATCGATACTGCTTCTACTGCAGATTTTTCTGCTTTAGTACGGGATGTACATATGAATCGTCATGAAAAGGATGTCATGCACAAAGCAGCCTTGCAGGCACCTCTGAGCAATTTAACTGATTCCATCCCCATCCTGGACAGTCTGGCTATCCTTGGCAAAAACGGAGAATATTATTCCCTGTATACCAACACCTTAAAAAAGGGATATACTCCATGGGACGCTTTTAACTGGAACTTTTTTTCCATAAATGATATTACCTGGCTCCCCATCCGTTCCAGCCCTTTTATAAAAAACAATCAGATCATCCCTGTAGTTCTTCCCATTTCTCTGGTTCCCTCTACGCACTATCTCCATATCTGCCGAAATCCAGAGAATACGGATATTTACATTGTCCTTTTGCTTGATTCCAAAAAAATAGAAGAACGTTTGGCTTTAGCTGCATCCTCCCACTCAGAACGTACCCTTTACATAGCTGATGCTTTCGGAACTCCTTTAAGTCTTTCTCCGAATTCCTCCTGGTATGAGACGGTTTCTGATGAATGTGTACAAAACAGTCTCCGTTCCTGTACAAAATCAGAAGGTTTCAAACAGGTTCTGGATGAAAACCAGTACAGCCTTTATTCCATTCCGTTAGATTTCTGCGGTCTTAACCTTGTCAGCATCGTGCCAAAAACATCGCTTCACACCAGACTTGCCCGCATGAGCACCTTCCTCCTCCTTATATCATTAGCAGGATTGATGCTGACCGCTTTTCTTTCTCTGATTCTTTCCCGTTTTCTCACCCGGCCTCTGGCCCGGCTGATCCAAAACGTACACAGAATAGAAAATAACACCTATGATACTCCTGACCAGATGAAATATAAGGATGAAATAGGCCAGTTGAATATGGCTATCAATTCCATGTACAAAACGATACAAGAACAGATACAGCAGATACGCGAAAATGAAAGAGATAAATATCAGGCAGAAATACAGCTTTTATCTGCCCAGATCAGCCCCCATTTTCTGTATAATACTCTGGAATGCATCAACATGGAAATCCTGAGCGACCGAAAACAAACAGCCTCTGCCATGATTACAAGCCTGGGAGATTTTATGCGTATCGGACTGAATTACGGAAATGAACTGATCCCTTTATCCAGAGAACTGCTCCATGTCAAATCATATATAGATATTATGAATTATCGTTTCAGTCAGAAAATTGAATTGATCAGTACCATTCCTCCAGAGCTTACAGACTGTCTGATCTTAAAATCCATTCTGCAGCCTCTGGCCGAAAATTCCATACGGCACGGATTCAATCTGGATGAATCTGGCTGTATTCCGGTTCCCATGCCGGAAATTTCTGTAAATGTTTTTGAAAATAACGGAATCCTCACAATTGAGGTGATCGATAACGGTCATGGTATTGATATCTCACGGGCAAATGAAGCTCTGTCTCGAGATGGGCGTCAGCCCTGTTCTAAGCATGTAGGCCTGAATAACGTCTACGCCCGCTTAAAAGCCTGCTACGGAACTGCTCAAATTCACTTTGAAACCATTCCTTATTTCAGGAATGTCGTCCGCATTACCATTCCTTATAAAATTGCCAAAAATAATCAAAAGGAGATAAAAACACTATGAACAGATATTGGGGAGACCTTCACAACCACTGCGGCATCACTTATGGCTACGGTTCTCTAAAACACGCCTTAGACCGTGCGAAAAGCCATCTTGATTTCTGCGCTGTCACCGGACATGCCATGTGGCCGGATATACCGGAGCGAAATGAAGAAACCGCTTTTGTGGTGGACTTTCACCGCAGAGGCTTCCAAAAATTGTATGACCACTGGGAAGAAGTACGGCACACCATCGCAGAGGCTAATACAGAGGACTTTATCACCTTTCAGGCTTATGAAATGCATTCCTCTCTGTACGGGGACCATCATATTGTCACTCCTGACGACAGCCTTCCTCTGATTTACCGTGACTCTCCTGCGCAGCTGCTGCATGACAGCGGCTGTGACGGTATTACGGTTGCACATCATATTGGTTATACGCCCGGCTATCGCGGAATCAACTGGGATCTTTACGATCCTGCAGTAACGCCTTTAATCGAAGTTTGTTCCAAACATGGCTGCGGTATGAGTGAAACAGCCCCCTATCCGTATTATCACAATATGGGCCCCCGAGACAGCCGCTGCACCGTATACGAGGGTTTGAAGAGAGGATTTCATTTTGGTTTTGTAGGTTCTACCGATCATCACGCCGGCTATCCCGGATCTTATGGCGATGGAAAATTGGCTGTTCTGGCAGAATCAAAGACCAGATCTGCAATCTGGGATGGACTGAAAAACAGAAGAACCTATGCAGTAACAGGTGACCGGATTAAATGCGATTTTTCAGTGGACGGACATCTGATGGGCAGTATTGTTCCACTGACCTCACCCCGTCATCAAATTTCCTATCGGGTAGAAGGCTGTGCTAATATAGATAAAATTGTCATTTACCGTAATCTAAATCCCATTCATATTGCAGAAGGTTTAACCATGATGCCAAAATCAGAAGATAACCGTTATAAAATTCGGATTGAAATGGGATGGGGAAATAATGAGCAGGAACTTTTCCCATGGAAGGGAAGGATCAGAGTATCCGACGGACAAATTTTAGAAGCAGAGCCCTGTTTCCGCGGCAGAAGCGTTCTGGCTCCCAGTGCTTCCCAGGACGTATCCCAGGATAATATAAATGAAATTGATAATCGTATCCTGTCCATCAGCAATGATTCTGTTTCCTGGCAGTGCTTTACAGTCAAAAATCCATCTCCCGTTCAGCCCCAGACATGCGCTGTAATCGCCGAAATACAGGGCAGCAGAGATACTGTGGTAGAAATCGAAGTTAACGGCCACTGCCGCCGGACATCAATCGGTGAATTATGCATATATGGATACAGTGAACATATGAAGCCATATCATTCACAGGCATACAAAGTTCATACTGCCGTTTCCTGCTCCCAGTATACTGCGGAAAACTCTTTTACTGACGAATGGGAGGGACCTGCATTCTATCATATGGAAGTGGCTCAAACCAATCAGCAGTGGGCATTTGTAAGCCCCATATTTTTCGAATAATTGTCTGCACAAAAAATGCCGCCGAAGCAATCAAGCCTGCGGCGGCATTTTACTGTTAATTTTTAAATATACTGTGTTTCGTCCCTGTATTTTTTATACATTACTTCAAATGCCCCTGTTCTCAGTTCTCCATCTGCATAAACCGGAGTTCTCTTTTTGCAGTTCTCAATAAAGGCTTCCATTGTATTATATTCCTTCTGATCCCCACAGAAAACACAGTACGCAATCTCATCTCCATAACTGCGGTATTCACAGTTAAAGACCTGATCCTGATAGGGCTGCAGTTTTTTGCTGCACCACATTCCTATATAACCATTTCCCTTTTTTCCAAACAACCAGTGATCTTCCACCTTGTTCTGATCAAACTTTACACCAGGCCAGTATACATGAGTGAAGTGAATCGGATGCTCTTTTGGAATCTGATACACAGCTCCCAGTATTCCCTTTTCCTGACGCACAGCCGGCATTACACCATTTCCATACCAGTATCCCGGCCGCATCTGGCTGGAATCACAGGTGCCGCCTGGATGATTGGCAAAAATCTGTGTTTCACTATCCAAAGCACAGCTCCACATATGCTGCTGATACCCATAAACCCCAGGTTCAAAACAGGTTGTCCCATGGAACCGCTCATTCAAGGACTTTGTGTAAGCGTGGGAGGTTTTATCTACATTCTGTCTTTCTTCCAAAAGTGTCAAATTAACCCATCGGTCATAATCTGTATCTTTTCTTGGAGACTGAACAGATGTGATACAGTATGCCTCATTCTTCTCCAGCCGAATCACCGCATTTCCCGTATTATACTCTGTCAGAACAGGATCTCTCATAAGTTTTTTGAGGCCTTCCGGAATTTCGTAACGGCTGGTAGCGTAAAAGGCCAGCCATCCTTCCCCATAAGAGTATGGAACATCCGGATCAATCAGATTCATCAGAGCCTGCGCTCCCTGAAGGAACGGATAAATAACCTGACGATACACACGTCCCATAGGCGCAATCACGGAACCTTTATAGGTATGAAGAGCCAGCATTTCAAGCAGACGGTCTGTAACTTTGACTGCTCTGTCTGAAATTTCCTTCGGGGTATAGTCAATCACATTTAAGAGCCCGGCAAATGTCACACACATATATACTGTGCTGAGGAATTCTTCAAACCCTCTCTCCTCTACATCATCCAGCCATTGTTCTACTCTCTTTTTTCCTGCTTCCCACAGCTGACGGCCTGTCATGTGCGCACGGGTAAAATACTCTTCCGGATAAAATTCTCCTGCATTCATTGCAGATACATAGAACATCAGGGAGTGATTTTCACTCCAGAAACACATGGCATCTGATCCTTCCTGATCCATCCAATATCTGTAATTAAGTAGTACCTCCTTTACCCTATTCTTTAATTCATCATCTAACTCATAATTTTTAAGATACCTTACCAGACCGCAGACCAGAAAATCGGAACAGTCAAACCGTTTTTCAATCTGCGAAAGAGTTTCCAAAAACAGCTCTCTGTCTTTTGCTGTAATTCTTCCTGTTGCCTTTCGTGCCAGAATGTTAGAAATGGAAAATCCGAATTTTCCTCCCCGGCTTAAGGACTCTACATCGGAAATCCTATGATATATCGCTTCTTTATTTTTCTCATAGTCCATTACTTTCAGGAATGACGGCACAATCATCGCCGTATCTTCCATCCGTCTTGCAAGCTTCTGGCCCTCTGCCGTACATTCTACAACAATATACGGTCTGCCAGCTTCAAGAACCGCCTCTGTTGCCCCACCGATATCATGGCGTTCTACCTTTGTCTCTGCCTTAGCAAAATCAGGACTCATGGAATCATATCCCAACGTTGTTCCCTTTGGAGCAGGGGTGTGGCAGAAAAGTTTTCCGTCCTGTATGATCAGCTGATCCAGCCATTTAGCGCAGTTTAAAACGCAGTTTGTATGCTCCTCGTCCGGTAAAACCACACGAATTTCATCTTTATGATCAATAACTTGAATTCCAAAAAGTGTACGCGTATCCCTGACGCCCAGGGTCTGCAAACGAATATACAATCTGTTTATTCCCTTTTTCAGGTTAAACATAACATTCTGCTTCTGAATGGGTTTGTAAACCGGAGGAGCCATAGCGCAGACATGCTCACCATTGCACCAAAGATCAACAGATGCATAAGACCAGACCACAGCTCTCACCTGCATATCCTCCTCTGCTTCAAGCTGCGTGCAGGCATCCATCTCCACCCGGGTAAGTACAGAATAAAATGTGCTTAGGTCTACAAACCAGTTTCCATAGTTATAGTAATATCTCCACGGAAGACCCAGGCTTCCCGTTTCATTCAGTTTAACCCGATCCTGCGGCTCCTTTGTCTGAGGTCTGGTAAGAATCGATCGAAGGTATTTTTCATAACGAAGTTGATTTTCATCTGCTGTATGGTCAATAAACGGCTCTTCCCGCAGTCCCGATATCAGATACTGCATAATAAAACCTTCCTCATTCAGTCTGTTTTCCATCCTGATTTTCTCCTCTCTTTTGCTTATCCTTTTACAGCTCCCGCTGTCATTCCGCTCATAAAATGTTTACTGGAAAAAATATAAATTACCACAATCGGCACAATGGAAATAGTAGCTCCTGCAAACATCAGATTCCAGGCAGCCGTTCCGTCTCCGCTGTTTTTGAGCATGGTAACACCTACTGTCAGAGGACGCATTTTTTCATTAGACATCGTAAATACCAGCGGCATAATATATTCATTCCAGCCTCCTCTGAATGACAAAAGTGCTATGGTAGCTAAAATAGGTTTTAACAGAGGCAGAATTACCATATGGTAGATCTGGAAAAATGTACATCCGTCAATCATGGCCGCTTCATCTAATTCCTTTGGAATTGTATTTACAAAGCCTCTTACCAGAAAAATATAGGTTGTCTGCGCAGTTCCCGCCGCAATCAGTATAACACTTAAAAGTGACTGATTCATCTTTAATTTTACCGCCAATTCAAACAGTGGACGCAGTGTAACGCTTCCTACATTTACAAACATAAATGCTACAAACAAACTGTACAGAAGTTCTTTTCCACGGAAATTTTTCCTGGCAAATACATAACCGGACATACTGGTTGCAAACAGGGTTACCAGCATGACGCCCAAACTTATAATTACACTGTTTAATGTATAGCGTGCAAAATTTGCCTTTTCCCAGGCTTCCTTATAATTATCCAGGACAAATTTTTCAGGAAGAAGCTTTGTTCCTCCCCGAAGAAGCTCTGCGTTTTCTTTAAAGGAACCAAAGACAATATAGATCAATGGATACAGCGTAAATCCTGCTACAATAATGAGAAATATCGTCAAAATCAGACGGATACATTTTGTTTTTGTAGAGTACACACTATGATTCTTTTCCATGTTCCTCTCCTTTCCTAAACTACATCATCCAGTTTTCTTGCCACAAACATATAAATCGCAGTGACAATACCTATAATAAGGGCAGCAACAACACTTAACATTGTAGCGTATCCAATTTGAGGCGTTGTACTGGAACTGAATATAAGCTTATAAATATAAGAAAACATAACATGAGAACGATTGTTTGGACCTCCGTCTGTAAGTACCAGAATTGACTGATAGTCCTTAAATGCAGTGGTGATCGCCAGCATTAAAATAACCTTCAGAACCGGGCTCAGCATAGGCAGTGTAATATGGAAAAAGGTCTGTACTCCGTTGGCTCCGTCAATTCGGCTGCTCTCATAAATTTCCTCCGGAATACTGCTCATACCAGATATAAAATAAATCATGTAATTGCCGAAACCACCCCATACTGCTACAATCACAATCGAAAGCATAACAATAGAAGGATCCCCCAACCAGTCAATAGGAGCCTGGATGAGCCCCATTTTCTGCAGGGATGCATTTAAAACACCATTATACACCGCAAAAATAAATCCAAAAATCAAACTGTAGATTGCAGAGCTGATAACAGTAGGCATAAAATAAATTCCCCTGTATATCGAAGATCCTGTCAGCTTCTGGTTTAAAAGCACTGCCAGAAGAAGGGATAGCGGAATTACAAATAAAAGCTTCAGTCCTGCATACTCAAAGGTATGGAGTACACTCCGCCAGAAGGTTTCATCCTCCAGCATACGCATGAAATTTCTTGCCCCTGTAAAATAAGCATTAAATCCATTATAGTCATAACAAATATATCGAAACAGCCAGAAGAACGGATAAATCGACATTACCACTAACAGGATTACAGCCGGAAGCATCATGAATACAGCTGCAAAATCTCCCCTGGAGTTAGCCCTAGCAATTCGATCCCGAAACGATAATTTATTACTGCTTTTCATAGCCAGCCTCCTTTTTCTTTTATTAAAGTGTTATAAAACAGTAAGAAGGTGCTGCAAGACCTGTGACAGTCACCTTACAGCACCTCCTGCATTAACCATATCCGATCGTTACACCCAGCACCTATTCTGTATATTCTACCGTTCCCTCACCCGGATGCAGGGGATCAAAATCTTTGATGACAATACGTTTTGTTTTTCCTATCTTGATATCATTTTCCAAAGCCTCATTGTAGCGCTTATTCAAATCCGCAATGGCTTCATCTGCACTGATATCACCCATAATTGCTCTCCAGATTACAGTTCCATAAGGATCTCCTTCCAGCGTTACAGAAGGAACTGTCGGATATACGCTTTCATAATCAGTCAGCGCGAAATCTGCAAGACGTCCTGTCTTAGATTTATCTATAATGCCATCCATATAATCGGAAATCGGAAGATATAATCCAGCCTCCAGATAACCCTTTAAGAATTCTTCACTGCTGAAAAATTTGATTACTTCCCAAGCTTTATCCTTATGAGGACAGGAGGAAAACATCATATATCCCTTCTGAGGTTTAATTGCCTGGGCTCCCTTTCTGGTTCCGTCTAAAGACGGTACCTCTGCAACGCCCCACTCAAACTTATCAATGGGGAACTGAGAAGTAAATACTCCCGCCTCCTGAGAAGCATTTCCCCAGATACCAAACGTGCCCTCTACAAACTGTGCTCTCATCGCATCTACTCCCTGAGACATGGATCCCGGGAATACACTGTTATTTGTAAAGAATTTGGATGCTGTTTCAATCAAAGGTTTATATCCGTCAAAATTAAACTTTCCTTCTTTAAAGTCATAACGGTAAATACCGCTTGTCTCAGCGACTCCTTCCAGCCATCGTTCAAACGGTACAGACTGGGTAAAACCTACGCCATAAGTGGTTCCTTCTCCCTGCTGTGTGATCTTGTCAGCCAGTTCCACTACACCTTCCAGTGTGTCAGGAAATTCCGTATATCCTGCTTTTTCCACCAGTTCTTTATTATATTCGATTCTAGTACCGCTTCTCATTCCTGTCGGAATCCAGTATACATTACCATCAATTACATTTATTCCCTCAAACTGCAGCTTGCTGGCTTCTGTAACCTTTTCATATTCAGTATCCTTTATGTACTCATTTAAGGGCTCCAGTATACCAGCTTCAGCAAATGTCTTCAGATCAAATCCACTGGTTGCTGCTCCCACACCTGCAATATCCGGCGCGGTCCCTGAGGAATACGCTAATGACATCATATTTGCATAATCATCTGTAATTACATTTAATGCAATTTCGATTCCCTTATCATTCGTATTATTAAATTCCTCGATTTTTGACTCCACATACTCAGAATCATGTCGATCCTGTGTCCATACTGTGACAACTGTCTTTTCTCCGGAGTCTGCTGCCTCCTCCTTTTTTTCGGACCCAGCCTCTGCACTCTTTTCTGTCTTTGCCGGCTCCTGATCCTTGGCAGCATCACTGCTGCCTGAACATCCTGCTAATGATGCTGCCATTGTCCCTGCCAACATCAGACTCACCCATCTTCTCCTTCTCATAATAACCTCCTTTGTTACTTTTAACTTGTTATTCTGATTTTACCATTTAAAACTATATATTTTAATGGCTTATTCCAATATAAATATCACTTTTTTAATTATAATGCACTATATTTACAAAAAAAGACATTCTGTATCAGTGTTTATGCTGTAGCAGAATGTCTTTTTGCAATACTTTTTAATTTTCAGCACTGTCTCTTTTTAAATCATCTGGCTTTACGCTCAACTTTCTCCTTTTTAACCGTTCATTCACCGTATCCCGCAAAAGTGTATACAGCACGGAGCACAACGGAATAAAAATCAGCATTCCTACCACGCCCATCATACTGCCGCCCAGAGTTACAGCGACCAAAACCCAGATAGACGGCAGGCCCACAGAATTGCCTACCACATGGGGATAGATCATATTCCCCTCAATCTGCTGGAGAGTGAAAAATACCACACTGAACAGCAGCGCATCCATAGGGGAAATGATCAGCATGAGAAAAGCTCCTACCGCCCAGCCGATAAAGGCCCCAAATACGGGAATCAGCGCTGTAAATGCGATCAGAACACCGATGAGCAGCGCATAGGGCAGACGCAGCACCACAAGCACAATAAAAAACATAGAGCCCAGGATTACAGCTTCCATACACTGGCCTGTAAAGAAATTAGAAAATGTCCTTGAAGTAAGCGCTGCGATCCTCACAATCCCTTCAACGGTTCTCTCCTGAAGAAAAGCCGCCAGAAGCTTTTTTATCTGCCTGATAAGATTTTCTTTCTGAAGAAGAATATAAATTGAAAAAATAAAGCCGATCAGGAAAGTAGACATTCCATTCACAATGGATATGGCCGCAGAGAAGGTCGTATCCAGCATGGAGCCAGCTCCATTTTTCAAAAATTTCAAAGAGTCATTGAAAAGCTGCTGCCAGTCAATCTGGATCTGTTCCATATTGATAAGAATCTGGGGATTTTCTGCAAACAGCTGCTCAAGCCACTGACGGACTTCTCCGAAAAATACGGGGATACTGCTTTGAAGGCCTAATAGTGTGCGCACCAGCTGGGGAGCCACTACAAACATAACAAGAAACAGCACACCTGCCACCAGGAGGATGGACAGTGCCATACTCACAGGGCGCAGCAGACGGCTGCCCTTTTTCAGCACGTGGCTTAAGCTGCTCTCGATCCTGCGCATAGGTACATTTAGTACAAAAGCGATGGCTGCTCCCAGGATAAATGGGGCAGCCATATTAACAGCTGCCGCCAGCAGTCCCAGCACCTTTATATAATTGATGCCTACAATGACCGTAATCACGGTAAAGAGAATCAAGCCCCTTATTTTATTGATGGTATCGCGATTCAGTTCCATTTTCATTTCCTTTTCTTTACAATTTTCCTGCCTCTTCTAAAAATACAAGCCGGATTTCTTCCCTGGTTCCCTTAAGGGTTCCCTGAGCCATCATCGTACTTCCGCCGCCTCTTCCTGCAAGACGATCATTCATGGCCTTGCTTAAAATCCTCATATCTGCCTGGCTGCTGCCAAGAGCATACTGATACAGACCAGCTTCATCATTTCCGGAAAATACACCTGTAATCCTTCCCTTGTTCTGTTCATAAAGCAGGGTGGCAAACTGGCGGAGCTGAAGCGGCTCCATGCCTTCCTCAAAAAATTCCTCCGGTCCGTGGCTTTCAGGACATACTGCAAGCTTCAGCTGAAAGATCTGACGCCACATTTCCCCAATATGCCCGTCTTTTTGCTGGCTTTCCTGCTTAAGCTTTTCTACTGCCTCAGGAACCTGAGCTACTTTGGCGGAAAGAAAATTGGAAATGCGGATTTCATCCTTTAAACGGTTTCTGTAATCCAAAAGGGCCAGACGGCCGCAAAGCATGGAAATACGCACTCCGCCCTTATAATGGATCATCGTCCTTGTTTTGATTATACCCACTTCTCCCGTACGTTCTACATGGGTTCCGCAGCAGGCACACACATCCGCGCCGGGGATTTCCACAATACGCACCTGCCCGGTAAGCTCTTTTTTACTCCTGTATTCCAGATTTTTTAATTCCTCATCTGATGGATAAAGCACCTTTACCGGCACATTGGCATATACAATTTCATTTGCCTCATCCTCCAGCATCTCAAGCTGTTCCTGGGTGAGAACACCGTTAAAATCAATCGTTACTTCATCCGCTCCCATGTGAAAGCCCACATTGTCATAGCCGAAATGGCGGTGCACCAGTCCGGATAAAATGTGCTCTCCGGTATGCTGCTGCATCAGGTCATACCGTCTATTCCAGTCTATGATTCCCTCGGCCCGGATTCCTGCTTCAATGGGCTCTGCCAGCTCATGAACAATCTCCCCCGCTCTCTCATGGACGCTTAATACAGAAATCCCGTTGATTGTTCCTGTATCATAGGGCTGTCCGCCGCCCTCAGGATAAAAGCCGGTCTGATCAAAGACAGCCTCCCATGTTCCTTTTTTTGATGGTGTACATGACAAAACGGTACACATAAAGCTTTTTACATAAGGTGTTCCGTAATATAAACGATTCTGATCCATTTTTTCTCCTCCGGTCCCATACGCATAATCTGCTGTCCGTTTTATACACGGACAGGACTGTAACAGATTATACTACATTTTGTCAGGCTCTTCCATTTAATTTTTCTAAAATTTTTTCGTATTTTCAGAAACATGAGCAAGCTTCCCTTCATATGATACATTGTAATCAAACAGTTCTGGAGGAACAAAAATGAGTGATGTAGCAGCAACAAATTGCGGATGCGGATGTGACTGCGGGTGCGGATGCCAGTCAGGAGGCGGCTTTAATATCATCTGGCTGATCCTGATCCTGTGCTGCTGCGGCGGAGGCAGCTTCGGCGGCGGATGCTGTGAACATAACCACGGCGGCGGATTCGGATGCGGATGCGATATCATCTGGATCCTTCTGATCCTGTGCTGCTGCGGCGGAAACAGCTTCTGCTGATTCCCCTGCGCACAGACTTAACGCTTTAACCCCCTTATCTTCCTCACAGGGCCGCAGACCGGCAGGCGCAGACAGCGTCCGAAGGGCTGCGGCCCTGTCCTTTAAAAAATAAGCCGAAGAAAAAGCGGCCCTCAGCCGCCCTTTCTCAATCCGTCCATCTTATCCCCGTCCGCCCGGTTTGTGAACTGCTTCCGGAGAAGATTTCAATGGACATCCCATTCCCTGGCAGCCGTTTTGACCGCCCATTTTTTCGTCCCTTTTTCTCAAAAGACAGGCTTCATCTATTTCATATACAGCATTTCCATCTATAACAAGCTTTCCATACATATACATTAACCTCTTTTTCCATACTTTGCGTTTTTGAAAATGGGGAATATCAATCCTTCCCTTATTTTATATATATGCATGAGATTCCCAAAAACAGCATATGTTTAGACCAAAGCATGAAAGCTGGTGAAGCAGTATGGCGAACCCTTCAGGGGAAAGCAGTGATTATAAACTCACCGATCTGGACTATCTCATTGGTGACCACCACCTTCAGATGATCAAGGCTGCCCTGCCTTTTTTAGAAGTACCGGAACAAAAAGCTGTATCTGTATTTGTAAAAGCTCAGGAATTAAAAAATACATTGGAGCTTTTTGAAACAGAAGAAATAGCTTCCATGGGAATCTGTTCTCTGGAAGAACCTCAGTCCCGCGGCTCTGTCAAAGAGCTTTTAAAGGCGATACGGCCTTATGGAACCCCACAGGAACAGGATCTAATCGATCTGGCAAAAGCCTTTATCGAAGGGCAGACCCCCATGGAACAGCTGCGCCGTCTCCTGTCTCCGGAACAGCAGGCCCGTTTTGAAACACTTCAAATGATGGTCACGGCTTTCCAGGCCATGGCATAATGCTTCGTACAAACATTCATTCTAAAAGGGAATCGTACATGCAGATCCCGGAAAGGATTACATAATTATGGACGACAGCTGGAAAAATGATCCCCGTCTTAAGACTATGGACAAAGAAAAACTGGAGCTTCTGACCCGCTTTGCCGAACAGGCAGGCCGATCCAAAAAGGAAGAGCTTCCCCAGACCCTTATGGCGATTCACTTAGAATCCCAAAAACAGGGAATCCATTTTAATGACAAAGAGACCGCTCTCCTTATAAATATCCTCAGCGCCCATATGACGCCCAAGGAAAAAAAGAAGGTCGATCTCTTAAAAATGATCTCTCAAAAACTTATGGCTGGAAAATAGTCCCAAATCACACAGATATTTTGTCAGCAGAGGCGGACTCGTCATCCGTCACTGCCGACAATAACAATCTTCGTATCCGATGTTACGTTCTTTATCAGCTCCTCCATCCGTTCCTGAGGCAGACAAATGCAGCCTGAAGAACCTTTATAGGAGGAATCCATAAAACAGTGAAGAAAGATAGCAGAACCCTCTCCCGGCACACAATCTGCATTGTAGGTCAGATTCAGAGCATAATTATAATAGGGCGAGGCCTGAATGAGGTTTTCGCCCGAAACCCAGTCCTTTGATACAGAAGATGTATTTACAAGGCGGTTATAATATGCACTGGCAGGATCATCCACCCAGATATCTCCCTGGACAATCTGGTGATAAGGCAGCACACTTCCCGGATCCTCCAAAAGGCCGAATGCCAGATCAAAGCTGTAAACTCCAGCCGGTGTGGCCTTATCCCCTTCCTTTTTGTTTTCTGTGATCCCCTTGCTTCCCACATAGCCCGGCTCTGTCCACATATGCCGCCAGCCATCCTGCATATGCACATAGTAGGAAATATCAGCCTCACAGCCGACCGTTCCTTTAACAAGGATCAACTGATCTGTACTCTGAAACTGATCCTGCTTTTTTTTCTCGTCATGAGTTTTTATCTCACCAGGTCCGCCGCTCATTGACCCTGTCTCAGCCTGTCCCGCTGCAAAAGCCGTTGCCGTCCCAAACATCAATGCTGCACAGATGCATACTCCAACAGCAGTGCCCATCCTTTTTCTTTTGTACATATCTCCTACCTCCGCTCCAGCGCCTTTTTCACAATATAGGCAGCTTCTTCCGCATCCTTTTTATCCACATAGGCATAGTACGAGGTCTGGCGTCTGAGAGTTTCTCCCACAGAAGCCGCAGTACCAGTCATCCGATTTACAGTAGTACCGTTTACATGTTTTGTTTCATATCTTATTCCATGTTCCTTAAGCGCTGCTGTTATCCGAAAGAAAAGCTCCGGATCCGTATTCATAAATATTTCTTTCTTTGAAAAACCAAACATAGAAGCACACACTCCTCTCTGATGATTTCATTCTACCATAGATTGATCCGAAAATCTCTTACAGTTTCCTGAATGTATGCCTCTGTTTTGACGATCTGTTTCTGTTTTCTATGTTTCTTCTGATCCATCTGTATCTGCCTGAGAATCCTGATATGTTTTATCACTGATACGCAGAACAATTTCCTCCGGATCCACCCGCAGTTCAATCGCATCACTCATAAGCTCAGGAATATTCTTCACCATTACCACTGTGCCTACCGCCATTCCATCCAGGTCAATGGTAATCGTATCGATCATGTCCGCCGGGAGAGATGCATATGGGATCTCCATCATCATCTTCTCCAGCTGGTTCCCAGCCTTTTCTTCATTCTCAAGCAGAATGTGGATTACACTGTTTACCTTCTCATCTGCAACCAGCGCCTGAAAGCTGAGGTGAAGGATTTCGTTATTCAGCGTGTTCAGGCTTTTTTCCTTAATCTGCGCCGGAATAGCCTGTCCCTCCAAGTCAATGGCAATCTTACTTCCCTCTCTTAACTGCCGCACCAGCCTGCGGGCCTCTGCCTCCTCCATCTGAATAGAAATGGACTCAGGAAGGGACTTTCCAATAATATTACCCGGAACCATCCCCAACTGTCTCAACCGCTTTGCCTTTATTCCAGTATCTCTCTTTTTTACATGAATCTGATCCATAATTTCGCCTCCTTATAGACTATATATGCCGTGTGCGGCGAAATATGCCTGAAAAAAGAGGAGACCTTTCGCAACATACGAAAATCTCCTCTCTTTTTCTCAAATTATTTGCAGACAATATTTACAATTCTTCCAGGAACGTAAATCTCTTTTACGATATTTCCTGCCAGCTTGTCCTTTACCGCTTCTCTTCCCTGAGCGATCACATCATCCTTTGCAATATCAGCAGGTACGTTGATGACTGCGCGGGTCTTGCCGTTTACCTGAACAGCGATCTCAATCTCGTCGTCCTTCATGGCTTCCTCATCGCACTCCGGCCACTGGGAATGGAATACGCTGTCTGTGCCGCCCAGCTGGCTCCACAGCTCTTCGCCGATATGAGGTGCAAATGGAGCAAGGAGAGTAACGAAGGTCTTTAAGGTTTCTTTATCGATTCCGCCTTCCTTCTTTGCCAGCTCGATAAACTTGTTGTTGTACTCCATAAAGCCGGAAATAACGGTATTTAAGCTGAACTGGTTGAATCTCTGCTCAATATCATATACCAGCTTATGGCGGAGCTTGATCATTTCCTTTGTCGGCTGGATATCCTTATCCTTGCTGTCCATGACCAGGTTCCAGAAGCGATTTAAGAAACGGGAAACGCCCTCGATCCCTCGGTCATCCCACTCTGCATCCAGCTCCGGCGGTCCTACGAACAGCTCGTACAGACGCAGGGAATCACAGCCGTAATCTCTTACCAGGTCATCCGGGGAAACGACATTTCCCTTGGACTTGCTCATCTTGATGCCGTTCTTTCCGGTGATCATACCCTGGTTAAAGAGCTTCTTAAAGGGCTCATCAAAATCGACAACACCGATATCGCAAAGGAATTTGGTGTAGAAACGGGAATACAGAAGGTGAAGCACCGCATGCTCTACGCCACCGATATACATATCTACAGGAAGGTACTTATCTGCCTTTTCTCTGGAAACAAGGGCCTCACTGTTGTGGCTGTCCACATAGCGCAGGAAGTACCAGGAGGAACCGGCCCACTGAGGCATGGTATTGGTCTCTCTCTTTGCAGCAGCTCCGCAGACCGGACAGGTGGTATTGACCCACTCGTCAATGGCAGCCAGAGGAGATTCACCGGTACCGGTAGGCTGATAGCTCTCTACCTCAGGCAGACGCAGCGGAAGCTGATCCTCCGGAACAGGCACGCAGCCGCACTTTGGACAGTGGATGATCGGAATGGGCTCGCCCCAGTATCTCTGACGGGAGAATACCCAGTCGCGCAGCTTGTAGTTGACTGTCTTGCGTCCAAAGCCCTTTTCCTCGATCATCTGAGGAGCTTCTTTTTTCAGAACAGAGGACTCCATGCCGTTCCATTCGCCGGAATTGATCATGGTTCCACTTGCCTCTGTATAGGCTTCAGTCATATTTTCAATTTCCTTGCCGTCCTTTGCGATTACCTGAACGATAGGAAGGCCGAATTTCTTAGCAAATTCAAAGTCTCTGTCATCATGGGCAGGTACACACATGATGGCACCTGTGCCGTAATCAGCCAGTACATAATCGGACAGCCAGATTGGCGTCTTTGCTCCATTTAAGGGGTTGATGGCATAGCTGCCTGTAAAAACGCCGGTCTTTTCCTTTGCCTGCATACGGTCTACGTTGGAACGCATGGAGGAATCGAAAATATATTTTTCAACGGCTTCTCTTGTCTCATCGGTAGCCAGGCTCTTTGCCAGCTTGTGCTCCGGAGCCAGAACCATAAAGGTTGCGCCGTGAAGGGTATCAGGTCTTGTAGTATAAACGGTGATCTTTTCCTCTCTGCCGTCAATGGGGAATTCCACCTCGGCGCCGTAGGATTTGCCGATCCAGTCCGCCTGCATCTTCTTAACCTTTTCCGGCCAGTCTAATTTGTCAAGATCATTTAACAGGCGCTCTGCGTAGGCCGTGATCTTTAACATCCACTGACGGAGGTTCTTCTTTGTAACAGAGGTTCCGCATCGCTCGCAGCAGCCGTTTACCACCTCTTCGTTTGCAAGGCCGGTCTTACAGGAAGGGCACCAGTTGATAGGGAATTCCTTCTCATAGGCAAGTCCCTTTTTAAACATCTGCACAAAGATCCACTGCGTCCACTTGTAAAACTCAGGATCTGTGGTATTTACTTCCATATCCCAGTCATAGATTGCAGCAATCTGCTTGATCTGGCGCTTGATATTGGTAATGTTGGCCTCTGTGGACTTTGCAGGATGAACGCCCATCTTGATGGCATAATTTTCTGCCGGAAGTCCAAATGCATCCCATCCCATAGGATGGATCACATATTTGCCTCTTAACAGCTGATACCGGCTCCATACATCAGAGATTACATAGCCTCTCCAGTGACCTACATGAAGGCCGCTTCCAGATGGATACGGGAACATATCCAGGCAGTAGTATTTTTCTTTCGTTCCGTCATTTACATTGATCGGATTTTTTTCCCAGTTCTCACGCCACTTCTTTTCAATGGCGCTGTGATTGTACTGTGATGCCATAATTCATTCCTCCGTTAATATTAGTGCTCAGAGCTGGACACACTTTCCTGTAAAACAAAAAACCGCATCTCTTAAATTGCTTCAAGAGACGCGGTCATAGTTCCACGCGGTACCACTCTGATTCGCATGGTAAGCCCATGCGCACTCATCTGCCCCTGTAACGGTGGGCACTCCGGCTTTTCCTACTCAGACTGGCAAATGCCCTTCAGAAAAGCTGCTCCAGGACCAGTTCAGTATCCTCCTGCCGCCGGCTCTCAGCCTCTACCGGCTCTCTGTGAGACAAAATAAATACGTACTACTTCCTGTCAATGCATTTATACTGAATCTTAATTTAACACATTTGACAATGGCTGTCAATATACTGTCAAAAAAAGCCGTGGCTGTTTATACCGCCAAAAACTTACAGGCGTTCGATAATTGCCTTTGTATATGCTTCCGTTCCAGCGCATCCGCCCAGATCCGGCGTTAGAATCGTTCCATCCTTTAATACCTCATCCACTGCTCTTCGGATTTTTGCAGAAATCTCCTGCTTTCCCAGATGCTCTAACATCATGCAGGCGGACCACAAAAATGCAGTGGGATTGGCAATTCCCTTTCCTGCGATATCGGGGGCGCTGCCGTGAACTGCCTCAAACATGGCAAAGTCCGTTCCCATATTGCTGGAGGGCAGAAGACCCAGTCCGCCGATGAGCCCGCTGGTAAGATCCGACAGAATATCTCCATACAGATTTTCTGTCACTATTACGTCAAAGGTTTCCGGATGCATTACCAGCTGCATGGCTACATTATCAACGATCTTATCCTCTGCTTCAATTCCAGGATATTCCCGGCTGATCTCGTAAAAAACATCACGGAACAGGCCGTCGGAAAGCTTCATGATATTAGCCTTATGGACGCAGGTTACTTTTTTTCTTTTGTTCTTTACCGCATAGTCAAAGGCGGATCGGACAATGCGCTCACTGCATTTTCTGGTAATGATTTTAATGGAATGGGCCGTATTCTCATCAATCTTTTCTTCCACGCCTGCATAGAGATCCTCTGTGTTTTCTCTGAACATTACAATATCCACATGTTCAAAGGGCGTCTTAACTGCAGCGTTAGACTTTGCAGGGCGCATATTGGCGTAAAGATCGTATTTTTTGCGCAGCGTTACATTCAGCGAACGGAAGCCGGTTCCTAATGGAGTCGTGATCGGAGATTTTAAAAGCACATGGGTCTTTTCAAAGGAAGCAAAGCCTTCTTCCGGTATCAGAGCACCATTTTCCTCATACTCTGCCGCTCCTACACGGAAAATCTCATAATCCAGATCTGCACCTGCCGCATCCAGGATTGCAAGCACTGCATCTGTAATCTCCGGTCCAATGCCGTCTCCCTTAAATACTGTGATTGTATTCATTTCCATGACTTATCTCTCCTCCATTGGCATATAGTCCTTATTGTCCCCTACATACTTGGTAGCAGGACGCATGATCCGTCCGTCATACAGCTTGTTTTCGATATTGTGGGCCACCCAGCCTACCATACGGCTGCACATAAATAATGGTGTATACAGGTCTCTGGGAATATTTAACATTCCATAAGCAAAACCACTGTAATAGTCTACATTGGTAGGCAGAGCCACACCCTTTCTCTCCTTCATAACCTCCAGGGCAGCATTTTCAAACCTCTGGCGGAAGTCAAATTCCGTCATCTGCTTTTTCTCCTTAGCCACCTCTGCACAGCAGGCTCTGAGCATATCTGCACGGGGATCGGAAACCGTATAAACCGCATGGCCGAAACCGTATACCAGACCAGAACCGTCATACAGCTTTCCATCCATCAGCTTATGGACTGCAGCCCGCAGCTTTTTATCATCTGCCGTATAGCCTCCGACTTCATCCAAAACTGCATCCATCATTTCTGCCACCTTGATATTGGCGCCTCCGTGTCTGGGGCCTTTTAAAGAACCGATGCTGGCAGATACGGTCGAATAAATATCTGTCCCTGTAGAGGAAATTACCACGTTGGTAAAAGTAGAGTTATTTCCGCCGCCATGATCCGCATGAAGCATCAGGATCGTATCTAAGAGGCTGGCTTCCTTATCCGTAAACTTCTGATCTTTTCTCAGAACACTCAGGAAATTTTCTGCAATGGAATATTCCGGATTGGCATAATGGATAAAGAGGCTGTCTCTGTTATAATAATGAACCTTACTCTGATAGGCATAGCAGGCAATGGACGGCAGCTTTGCCACCAGGTTGATTCCTTTTACCAGCGTTTCATATACATCTGTATTGTCTGGATCGTCATCATAATTATACAGGGTAAGAACCGCATCCTGCAGCTTGTTCATCAGGTTCTTTCCCGGCATCCGCAGCAGGTTCATTTCCACAAATTCATCTGGTATCTCATAACAATCTCTTAAGATTGCACAGAACTGATCCAGCTCCTTTCTTTTTGGAAGATACCCAAAAAGCAGAAGGAAGCATACCTCCTCATAGCCGAAATGGCTGTTCAGCTTTCCCTTTACCAGATCGACCACATTGTAGCCTCTGTAATAAAGCTCTCCGGGAATCGCCACAATCTGTCCGTCCGCTCCCTCACTGTATCCTACAACATCTGCAACCCGTGTAAGCCCAACACGGACACCTGTGCCATCCTCATTTCTCAGACCTTTCTTTACATTGTATTCCTTATACCATTTATTAGGAATATCTGTATAATTCTGAGACTTTCCATAAAACTGTGCAAGATAGCTTTCTCTTGTCATGGCGGTTCTCCTTTCTGATTTTAATGACGGTTTCTGTTATAGTTGATCAGACATCCGGCCTTTACGATCTGCCGTTCTTCAGCCGTCATGTCTGCCATATAAAGCCTGATTTCTTTTATCGGTGCAGTTCCGTCTTTTCCCAGAACATACGCCGGAATTTCCTTTAAATCTCCTTCCAGGGCAGCTTTTATTCCGGGTACATAAATGTAATCACCCACTTCAAAATCCGGCTCCTCCTCCATCTGGAAGGGAAGCATACCCCAGTTAATTACATTGGAGCGGTAGCGCTTGGTCGCATACTCCTTACAGATATTTGCAAGACCGCCCAGCACTCTCTGGCAGCTGGCCGCCTGCTCTCTGGCAGATCCGTCGCCTGGTTTTACAGCATAAACCATGCTTCCAAGCTCTGTGTCATCCATTTTTACCATTTCATTTCCGGAAATGGTACGGATGGCTGCAAAGATACCTTCAAGAGCCGGTTCTGCTTCCAGCTGCGCTCCGGTGCCCCTGGTTCTTCTGGCTGTTTCCAGAGCTCCCGCCTCCTTGGCGCGGCCCACATACTCCGGATCCCTTCTGGATAAAGTAAACTCTGCCAGCCCCAGAGGATTGGAGCGGTAGGATGAGGTCTCGCCGGAGGGAATCAGCTCATCCGTAGTCGTCACAGGATCCAGAATCTTTGAACATACCTTTAATAAAATATTGTCTGTCAGCGGGCTCATCTCCGGCCAGTCTTTGATATTCGGCCCGTATACCAGATCTGCAGACGCATCACCCGCTCCAAAGCCTGTGTATACCCGGTTTCGATAAGAAGTATCGTCATATTCATACTCAGGCACCTGATCCCAGCCGTCCATCTCCCAGGCAGAAGTCAGTCTGCCTCCGTTTGCCGCTGTTGCCGCAATGGAACGGGCATCCATCAGCGCTACTGCTGCCATCTGTCCGTTTCCAGGCTTGGAGCCTTCCCGGTTAGGGAAATTCCTGGTAGTGTGGCGGATACTTAAACCATTATTGCAGGGCGTATCACCTGCGCCAAAGCAGGGGCCGCAGAAGGCGGTGCGGACAATGGCTCCCGCGTTCATCAGATCCGAAACAGCTCCCTTCTTTACCAGATCTGCAAATACAGGCTGAGAAGAAGGATAGACTGCCAGGGAGAACTCGCCGCAGCCGCAGTTTCTTCCCCGAAGGGCCTGAGCCGCTTCCATTACATTTGTATAATTTCCGCCGGCGCAGCCTGCAATCACTGCCTGCTGTACCATCAAATCTTTTCCCTGTACCTTATCAAGCAGGGTAAAGGATGCACGGCCGCCTGAAATCCTTGCAGCTTCCTTTTCCACCAGAGCCAAAATATCCGTCAGATTTTCCTTCAGCTCGTCAATCTCATATGTATTGCTGGGATGGAACGGCAGAGCGATCATGGGCTTTACCGTAGAGAGATCCACATACACACAGCCGTCATAGTAAGCCACATCAGCGGGATCCAGCTGTCTGTAATCCTCTTCTCTGTGATGCTTTGCCAGATAGTCCCTGGTGTCCTCATCAGTGCGCCAGATGGAGCTTAAACAGGTAGTTTCTGTGGTCATCACATCTACGCCGTTTCTGAAATCCGTTGTCATGGAAGAAACGCCGGGGCCTACAAATTCCATCACCTTATTTTTCACGTATCCATTTTTAAATACAGCCCCGATAATCGCAAGGGCAATATCCTGAGGCCCGGTTCCCGGTCTTGGCGCTCCGTCCAGATATACGGCAACTACGCCGGGATAAGACACATCATAGGTATCCTTAAGAAGCTGCTTTACCAGCTCTCCGCCGCCCTCTCCTACTGCCATGGTGCCGAGAGCGCCATAGCGGGTATGGCTGTCGGAGCCTAAAATCATCTTTCCGCAGCCTGCCATCCGCTCTCTCATGTACTGATGGATCACCGCAATGTGCGGAGGTACATAGATACCGCCGTACTTCTTTGCCGCAGAAAGCCCAAACATATGATCATCCTCATTGATGGTGCCGCCTACTGCGCAGAGTGTGTTGTGACAGTTCGTCAATACATAGGGAATAGGAAACTGCTCCATCCCGGAGGCTTTGGCTGTCTGGACGATCCCCACAAAGGTAATATCATGGGAAGCCATACTGTCAAAGCGAAGTTTTAAGTGCTCCATGTCCTCCGTTGTGTTGTGCGCCTTTAAAATAGAATAGGCAATCGTACCCTTTTTGGCAGTCTCACGGTCTGCCGCTTTTCCAGTTAGTGCCTCTACCTTTCCTGCTTCCTTTTCCGGAACCAGCTCTGTTCCATTTACCAGATAAACGCCGCCTTCATATAATGATACCATGCTCTCTACCTCCCGGATTCTCCTGTCTGTTTCCAAATCTGTGAATTCGTTGTTTTTTATACTATAAATCACAGATGCTTATTTGTCCAGTTGAAAAGTTGTAATTGATACAGCTTTTTAGTTGTGGCAAAACCGAATCTCCTGTACTCAGCACTGTTATTTACTATCACTTCACACTGTTAAAATATCTGTTTTGGCTTTTTGACAGTGTATGCGGCGGCTGTTATCCTCATGCCGGAATATGAAAAAGGTGCATCCATCTGTAAATTTGGGGATGTATTGAGGACGTTCAGCCGGATTCTTATATGTATCTTTGAGCTTTTCATAATAGAATTGTATCGTTTCTTCTATAATATTTGCGAATAAGGTTATAAAGACTGCTTTGTATAACTTACCTGCGGTGATATTACATTAGCGCAACCGCAGTATTTATCCTTTCTTGCCATTTTTCGCATTGCAATCAAAGCGGCCAACATGATCAAAGGAAATATGCATCCCATCAATAAACCTGTCTGAAGATTATCTCCTGCCTGCTGCGAAAAATATCCCACCATACTCGGACCCAAAGCACCACCCATATCTCCGGCTACAGCCAGCAGTGCAAACAAGGCTGTACCTCCTTTTGGAATCCTCGGAACAGTAATGCTGATACTTCCGGGCCACATAATACCAACTGAGAAGCCACATATGATACATCCAATCAACCCCAAAATCGGCATTGCAGACAGACCAACAAAAAGATAGCTCAATACACAAAGAACTCCCGATACCTGCATGAACTTTGTCAAATCTATCTTATCACCAAATTTGCCGTACAGCACACGGGCAATTCCCATTGTGATCGCAAACAAACACGGCCCCGCCAAATCGCCAACGGATTTTGTTAATCCTAATGCAGATTCTGCAAAAGCTGATGCCCACTGAGCCATTGACATTTCAGAAGCTCCGGCGCAAATCATCAGGATAATTGCAACTCCGAAAAAATGATTCGGGATACAAAATCCTATTTTCATAACCAGCAATGACAACCCCAGCCCCAAGCCCCAAACAACCATTTTTGTACCTTGCTTCATTTAAAATCACCCCCAGTACAACCGTTCCTGTTTATGCAATACATATCCTCTGCCGGATAAGGCCGGAAATCAGTATAGCCGCTGCTCCTCACGTATACATCCGGCAGAAATACAGCGTATTGGTATCCGCATCATATAACCCCAGATCAAAATTAAAAGAATTTCTATGAAGAATATCCGCTCCGGATGCTTCACCCATTTTTATCTGCCTGTCGATTAACCGATAGTAACCGTTCCGGATTTCCGGAATCAATGGATTACCATCCTGATCGGTCAAATATGGCCCATATTTTCCTCCCCCATCCTCTGTGCCATAAACCAGAGTTTTCACGGTTTCATCCAACGGAAAAGCGTTCCATTTATTCTCCTGAATTTCTTTTAAAACCGCATCCTCCTTAAAATGAAGCACAATACAGGAAGTACCGTCCCCGTTCCCGCTGTGGGTGTCATAGTTTAATATCTCACTTCCCCCGGACGCGTCCAGAGAAAGGACTTCTGAAACAATATCCCGCGTATCTTTCCTACCGCAGGCTGTTATTGACATTATTAAAATTATAAATGCAATCCAGATTGATACATATTTTCCGATGGCTGTCTAAATTGCTTCTATATCCATCCGGCTTCCTCCATAAAGTGAACTGTAAACCTTGGATTTTATCTATTTGCATAATCAATCATAATTTTTTTACAGCTGCTGCACTGATAAGCTTCGCAATGAGGTATCCCCCCTGAGCCTTTGCTTAATTCCAGATCACCATGTTTTTTAATTCGGAAAATATTACCATCCGGGTTGTCAATTGCAAACGTAATATCTCTAGAACTCATTAAAAATCCTTTTTTCATTTCTTCACCACAATATGGGCACTTCATATTATTTCACCTCCGCAAATTTGATTGTTCCTACAATCTTTATGTTTCCTCCGTTTTGAAATATATCTGAGCAATTATACTGCCATTTTCCCTTTTCCAATGGTATCTCTTTAGTAAAATTGGTCGAACCAATTAATTTTTATATAACCCTTTCCAGCTTGGCAAACTGAACATTATGTTTATAAAAGTTTTATTAAAAGCAATAATATTTCCAGTTTGCAAAAAACCGGAGCCCATTTCTTTTCCACACTTAGGACAGTTCATCTGCCGGCACCTCCCTATTAAGCCAGACTTCCTTAGATTACCGATTTATTTTTTCTTAATGGTAATGCTATTAAATTCCCCAATAGTGCGATAACTGCGTATCCAACTACATATACCCATGCACTTGAGTTATAAAATATAAATATAGATGGGGTAAACATAATTGCTGCAATCAAAATATACCAAAAATCAAAGCCATTCCTGATTCCATAAAAAACAGATGTTATTAAACATATCAGAGGAATAATCATTAACATCACAATCACTGCACTTCCTGTATCTTTTATAAACCGGGGAATGATATAAAAATCTATAAACAATAAAATGTAAAAAATAATGTTCTTTTTTAATCCAGCCATAATTTCCTCCGTTGAACGCTTATGCTTCTAATGAATACAAATACGCAAGCAGTTCTTCCTTACCAAGCGGCTCACAGTGGCTTAATATACAGTATTCACAATCAACCGACTGAATTGTCTGTATCAAAGAATGCAGCTTATTCTTATCCATATATCCGTCATTAAAAAAATCCTCACTTGTGGAATCTCCTAAAAACAATACTCCTTCTTCCGGCACATAAACACAGACCGTATCCTCTGAATGCGGTGAAACTGTATGAAAGATTCGGGCCGTAAGCCCTCCTAAATCCAGCGTCATTTTATCTGAAAATGCTATATCTGACAGCACAATATTTAATTTCTCCTGTCCGTAATACTCTTTTCTAAAATGTTCATCTTCTTTTTTCAGATCTTCCATATAACCGGAGTCCCTCGCCTGTTCCTGCTGATCTTTGAGAAACTCATTTGTTTTGTCATGGGCAATGCTTATTCCGCTGATGGCATGCATACCAAACGTATGGTCATAATGCCAGTGTGTAATTACAGTAAAATCAGGTTTTCTAAAATGCTCTGATTCGACTGCCTCATAAAAATCCTGAACATGAGCAGCGGAATACCCGGCGTCAACCGCCAGAGATAATTTATCCCCTTTAAGATAAGCTAACATAGGCCGGTCTGCTTCAGGGTCATGTTCTAAAAAATAAATTCTGTTCGTTAATTTGTTTAATTTCATTTTCAATCTTCTCCTCCTTCGTCAATCTTCTCTCCTGAGAGAGAAAACCGGCAAACTCCTCCGTCGAAACCTCGCCCCAGTTTCTATAGGAAATGACGCTTCTTTTTCTTACCGCATGCTCCGGAAGCTTTATGGCATAAACCGATATCCAGCATAAAACCAACACAGATTACCTCCCTGTTCTTTGCGGCTTTCATGGAAGCCGCTTCACTCTCTCCAAATAATACCTCTATCATTTATCCTGTCCACATCCCCTGTGATCCAATTTTGCTTTTTCCGTGCACTCCTTAACAAATTCGCTCTTGGCGTCGGTATAAGCATCCCTGTTGTGTTCGTATTTCTTCCACAATGACAGCTTTAACGCCTCGTACTCTTTAGCGGCAGCAGGGTTTCCCTTCAAATAATCACGAAAATACAGCTCATCATGATCCCCATAATACCGCAAATGCAAATGAAATACCTTTTCCGCAAATCCATTCTCTGTATAGCCCTTATTGAATGATTTTCTGTTATCCCTTTCCGACATACAGATATATCCATGACGGGTTAACACCTCTTTTACATATTCCATAGAAGCTGTCTTCGGTATTTCCACCAGAATATCAATAATGGGCTTTGCCCAGATACCGGGAACCGCAGTGCTTCCCACATGACTGATCCGTACATCGGGCATCTGCAGAAATGTTTCGATCCGTCTTTTCTCCTGTGCATACCAATCGCTCCAATACGTCTTATGCTCAGAAAGAATAACCGGAAATAATTCCCACAATTCATTTAATGTCATTTCTGATAATGATTTATTCACAGACCCTCCTCATTTTAACTGCGCAAAATCATACGCCTGAGTAATCCAGTCAAACAGCTCCTCATCCAGATCAGAGGGCTTACTGATCACAAAATGAGTGATCCATCTGCCCTGATATGGCTCTGTCTTTACAGCCACACGATCCGAATTTAAAGACTCTGCCAGTCCCTGAGTCAGTACAAAATAGCTTTCTGGAAGCTCTGCCTTCTTTTTCACTCTCAGAAATGACACACAGGCGTAGAGGTGTCTGTTATAAAAAGAAATCTGTGATTTCTGCACCTTTATTCTGGTTTCCGGAAAACGTGAAACCAGCATTTAAACAAAACATTCATACAGCGGATATGTATCCGGGCAGGAATCAAAAAACTGTCTGGCGTCCTGTACCGTATGATCCATAAAAACACTCCCTTCTGCCAGCGTTTCATATTTTTTCGGATTTATGTGTCTTATGCCCGAATAACACAAACAGAAACGAAACCAAGCATCTCAGCCATCCGATCAACGGGAGGGAAAAACCAAAGCGTTCCCTCAAATAGAAAGAAAAATCCACGAAAAAACCCGTCCATTCCAGCGGCTTCCACAGGTACATAAACACAATAGCTCCAGGTCCCGTTACCGCACCAAGAAGTGATTGAACCAGAAGCAGAAGTATTCCATAGGCAGAAAGCACAAATGCAGAAATAAATATCTCCTTTTTTGACAGTCCCCGGAGAAGAAGCATTCCGCCCAGTATCAAAACTGCCATAGTGATTCCCGCGCCTGTAAACAGCGATACCCTTTTGTCAATCACTCCCGGTTGGATTATGCCAAAACCAAGCACGATTCTTGTATAAATCGGGGCATAGAGAAAGCCTGCAATTACCGCGATCAGCGGAACTCTCCAGATACTGTTTCCGTATTTTTTTAATTTTTCCATAAAAGCACACCCCCATCTCTTTAAAAAAATTATCTCCCGGCCTTATAAAACGGACAAGCTTTCTGAATACATTGATTGTTCCGGTCGGAGCGCGTACAGGAAAACTCTTTTATTTCCATATGGACTCCAAGCTTTTCCTCAGTGAACCTTACCGCCTCTATGATCGACAGGTAGGAATCCCGTTTACAGCAGCGAGGGCCTCCCGCTTCACCAATCTTTTGAAGCGCCCTTGCTGTCATCTGATTGGACAATCCCCATTCTTTTTCTGCCAGAGGAGTGGATTTTGTAACAATCGACAGATACATCCCCGTACTGATCCCTGCTCCGCAGGCTCCCCAAAAACCACAGGCTCCTCCGGGAACCTCTTTTCCGCGGCGGTACATCTCCGGCAGAGCCTTCCAAAGCTCCACCTTTCCCCCTGCATTATGATAGGCAGTAAGAAGCGCAGCTCCGACCATTACATGATGCTCCGGTCCATGCATATGGCAAAAAGGCATCGCCATCATTTTGTCAATTATCTTAATAGGATTTTTGCTGTGTTCATGCAGACACAGCCCGATTATACTGTCCATCCCCTGAGTATGACACTCACTGCACACATAATGCCCCTGAATACAGCGTGTTTTACTGCTTTCTTTTTTATGGCAGACCGCACATTCCATCAAAACATCCTCCTCCAGATATTCTAATGGCTGACGGCAGATCAGACATTCCTCTTTCATTGTATAGTTCTCCTTTATCACTCATTTCTATAATTATAAGATACAGGAAATATGCATAAAAGCAAAGGGATTTTTCTTTACATTCTCTTTACAGGCCCCCGCTTCATGTTGCAAATGCAACAGATATGTTTTATAATAACAACAGTTTACATCTAAACTACCAAAAGAAGGGATTCCCATATGACAGACTTTTTTCAGAAAAACCTATTTAAAAACATCTCATTAGATGAGTACAAACATCTGATCTCCTGCATGGAGGGGCGGATAAAAACCTTCCGGCCGGATGAAACCATCTGCTGCTATGACTCAGGCTCTCAGGAAATCGGCATTATAGGCCGGGGAAGAGCTTCTGTAGTACGTTTCGAATACAACGGGGCCAGGACCATTTTGGAACAACTGGTTCCCCAGAGCATCTTCGGCTCCATGCTCTCCTACGAAAGCAGCGACCAGACCGGCGTGAGTGTCATCTGCGATACGGAATGTGATGTCCTTTTTATTAAATACGACCGCATCTGTGCTTCCTGCGCAAATGCCTGCGCCTTTCACCACCAGCTTACAAGAAACCTTATAGATCTGATCTCCTGCCGGGCCAGAGATCTAAGCCGCAGGGTAGAGGTTCTTTCCCAGCGTACCATCCGTGACAAGCTCATGTGCTTTTTTTCCCAACAGGCTGTCCATTTTGGCTCTTCTGCCTTCCAGCTTCCCTTTACCATGGTAGATCTGGCTGATTATCTTTCTATTGACCGCAGCGCCATGACGCGGGAACTGAAAAAGATGAAGGATGAAAAACTGGTGGAAATTGACCGGAAATCAATCCGGCTGCTGGTATAGGTATTTTACGGGCACAACGAAAGACAGCGCCTGGGAAAATTTCCTCAGACGCTGTCTTTTTATTCAGAGATCAAAACAATCCTATTCTTCTACTACAGAAAACAGATCCTTGCCAACTCCGCAGATCGGACATACCCAATCCTCAGGAATATCCTCAAACGCTGTACCGGGAGCAATACCGCTGTCCGGATCTCCTAACTCAGGGTCGTAAATATATCCACATGGATCACATACATATTTCTTCATAATTTAAAATCTCCTTTCGTAAATCTAGAGTTATCTTACCACAAGTATCTGCTGTTTTCTGTGATATATGCAACATTTATCATTTTATTTATTCTTCTTTTGCTGCGGCTCTTGCTTCGATTTCACGCTTCTGAACATCGCCGGGAGCCTGCTCATAACGACTGAATTCATAGGAGTAGTCTCCCAGACCGCCGGTCATGGAACGAAGATCGGTATTGTAGCCAAACAGCTCAGACATTGGGATATCTGCCTCAATGACCTGTTTGCCATGGTGATCGGATTCCATGCCAAGAACACGGCCTCTTCTGCGGTTTAAGTCACCCATAACATCACCGGTGAAACGATCCGGAACGGTTACCTTCAGAGAAGCAATCGGCTCCAGAAGAACCGGATTGGCATCCACGAATCCCTGCTTAAAAGCCAGAATAGTAGCCATCTTAAATGCCATCTCAGAGGAATCTACCGGATGGTAGGAACCGTCTAACAGAGTCGCCTTTAAGCCGACTACCGGATAACCGGCCAGAGGCCCCTTCTGTACGCACTCCTGAAGACCCTTCTCAACTGCGGGGAAGTAATTCTTCGGTACGGAACCGCCGAATACCTTCTCCTCAAATACATACGGTGTCTCCAGATCGCCGGAGGGCTCAAACTCCATGATAACATCGCCGTACTGTCCATGGCCGCCGGACTGCTTTTTGTGCTTGCCCTGTACCTTTACCTTCTTTCGCAAGGTCTCGCGGAAGGCAAATTTCGGCTTGGAAAGCTCAACTGCCACCTTATAACGAGACTGCAGCTTGCTTACCACTACATCCAGCTGCTGGTCGCCGATTCCATAGATCAGAGACTGGCGGTTTTCTGCGTCATTTTTAACGATCAGGGTCAGATCCTCTTCCATCATACGTGCCAGAGCGGTGGATACCTTGTCATCCTCGCCCTTATTTACTGCCTTGTAGGCCATATATGTATATGGAGTGGAAATCTGAGGCTTGTGGTATACGATCGGTGCGGTGCGCACTGCCATGGTGTCTCCGGTCTGAGTCACTGTAAGCTTTGCCACTGCTCCGATATCACCGGCCTTTAACTCGGAAACCTCGATCACGTCCTTACCGCGGAGCACATAAAGCTTTCCGATTTTCTCCTCAGCATCCTTATTTACATTATATACCGTTGTGTCTCCCTTTAACGTACCGGTACAGATCTTCATCAGAGAATATTTTCCAATAAATGGATCTACAATGGTCTTAAATACTCTTGCAGACAGGGATACATCATCATTGTACTTTGCAGTAAAGCGTTCGCCTGTGGATACGTCTACGCCAATACACTCAAAATGATCCGGTGACGGGAAGTATTTGTCCATGGCCTGCAAAAGCACCTTAAATCCCTGGCAGTTAATGCCGGAACCCATCATAACAGGAACGATATCGCCCTCGATTACATGAGTTCTGAGTGCCTGTGAAATTTCTTCCTGCGTAAACTCTTCGCCCAGGAAGTAGCGTTCCATATATTCCTCACTGGTCTCTGCAACGGCCTCGATGAGAGCGTCCCTTGCGATGGTCAGGTTCTTCTGAACATAGTCGGGAATCTCGCACTCCTCATAATCGCTTAAAGTAGTAAAACGGCGTCCTGCCATCTTAACCACGTTGACAAAGCCCACGAATTTTTCATTTTCACGAATAGGCAGCTGGAACGGAGCGATCTTACGTCCGAACTTCTTTTCCAGCTTTACCACCAGCTCACGATAGCTGGCATGATCATCATCCATATTGGTGACGAAAATCAGTCTGGGCAGATTGTACTTTTCGCACATCTCCCATGCTCTCTCTGTGCCGGGTTCAATGCCGGCCTTGCAGTTTACAACGATAATGGCAGCGTCTGCTACGCTGATAGCTTCCTCTGCTTCTCCCACGAAATCAAAAAATCCGGGAGTATCCAGGAGATTGATCTTAACAGGCCCGTTTTCGCCTTCATATTCCAGAGGAATGAGGGTGGTGGAAATGGAGAACTGCCTCTTGATCTCTTCTTTGTCATAATCACTGATGGTGTTGCCGTCGGGCACCTTACCCATACGCTTTGTTACACCTGTAATAAATGCCAGAGCCTCCGCAACGGTCGTCTTACCGGCGCCTCCGTGTCCAAGTAATACAACGTTGCGGATTTGTTCAGTACCATATACGTTCATAAACTTCCCTCCTGTGCATATTTATTTAAGCCATGTGTCTATTCTACTAAATTTTTCAGAATTTTTCAAGCTTTTTGACTTATTTGCACAATGAAATTTTTATTTTTATTTTAATGTCCGTGAAAGATCATAAAATTAAACTGGCTTTTCCAATTCTTTGACATTTTTTGCTTACACACCTTTGCGCCGCATGATGATTTTGTACATAAAAGTGTGAAACTTTAAAGTAATAAAGTGTTGACATTTTCAGACACAGGCTTTAAACTGAAGGATATCAGAAAAAAGAGGTTAGGGCAGACAGCAGTGTCCCTACGAAAAGGAGAAGACAAATGATCATTATCATGAAGCCAGACGCCTCCAAAGAGGCTGTAAAAAAAGTAACCGATCTGATTGAAGCAAAAGGACTTCAGCCCCATCTTTCCGAGGGCTCCCAGGTAACCATCGTAGGCGTGGTAGGCGATAAGACAAAGCTGATGGGAAGCAACATCGAAATGAGCGAAGGCGTAGACAAGGTTGTTTCCGTCACTGAATCCTATAAGCTTGTAAATAAGAAATTCCATCCGGATGATTCTGTGATCCCGGTAGGCAATACCCATATCGGCCCTGGGACGCTCACCGTTATGGCCGGCCCCTGTGCCATTGAGTCAAGAGAACAGTTAATGGAAACCGCCTTTGCAGTAAAGAAAGCCGGAGCTACCTTCCTCCGGGGCGGCGCTTACAAGCCCCGTACTTCTCCCTACTCCTTCCAGGGCTTAGAGGAAGAGGGCTTAAAATATATGAAGGAAGCCAGAGAAGCCACCGGTTTAAATGTGATCTGCGAGGTCACCAGCGCCCACGCCATCGAGGCTGCCTCCAAATATGTGGATATGCTCCAGATCGGCGCCAGAAATATGCAGAATTTTGAGCTTTTAAAGGAGGCAGGAAAATCCGGTATGCCCGTTCTCTTAAAGAGAGGCCTGTGCGCTACCATTGATGAATGGCTCAATGCAGCAGAGTACATCATTTCTGAGGGGAATCCAAATATCGTACTCTGCGAGCGCGGTATCCGCACCTATGAGACCTCTACCCGCAACACTCTGGACATCAGCGCCGTGCCTGTGATCCGCCAGAAGAGCCATCTCCCTATTATCGTAGACCCCAGCCATGCCACCGGTGTAAGAGCCTATGTAGAGCCTCTGGCAAAGGCTGCGATCGCCGTAGGAGCAGACGGATTGATGATCGAGGTTCACCCAAATCCGGCCTGCGCCCTGTCTGACGGCCCCCAGTCTCTGACCTTTGACGCCTTTGAAAAGCTCATGGCCGACTTAAAGCCATACTGTGATCTGGCAGGCAGAACGGTCACACGGTAAAAGGGAAATCTTAAGATAAAGGGGGCTGCATCTTATGGAACAATTTACAATCAAGGACTCCACTATAGCCTTTATCGGTCTGGGACTGATCGGCGGTTCCCTTGCAAGGGGGCTCAAGCGGGCCCGTCCAGATATCCGCATTATGGCCTATATGCGGACCCGCTCCAAATTAGAGCAGGCCAAAAAAGACGGTATTATAGACGTGATCTTAAATGGGATCGGGGAAGAGCTCCTGGAATGTGATATCATTTTCCTATGTACTCCTGTGGAGTATAATGCCCAGTATCTCTCTGCCATCCGCCCCTATTTAAAACCGGGAGCATTGATCACAGATGTAGGGAGCACCAAAACAGATATCCATAAAGAAATCCTGCGCCAGGGCCTTTCCCACTGTTTTGTGGGAGGCCATCCCATGGCCGGATCCGAAAAAACAGGCTATGAACATTCTACAGATCATCTTTTGGAAAATGCCTATTATATTGTGACCCCGCCAGAAGGCCTGACAGAGCCCTCTGCATCCTATTCGGACAACGTCTGCCGTCTGCTGGCAGTGGCTCAGGCTGTGGGAGCAATCCCTCTGGTGCTGGATTACAGGGAGCATGACCGGGTAACGGCCGCCATCAGCCATCTGCCCCATCTGGTGGCCTCCAGCTTAGTAAACCTGGTAAAGGACAGCGATTCCCCGGAAGGCATCATGCGCAGGGTCGCAGCAGGCGGCTTTAAGGACATTACCCGCATCGCCTCCTGCTCTCCTGAAATGTGGGAGCAGATCTGCATGACAAACGCCGGGCCCATCGGAGATATGCTGGAGCAGTATATCGGCTCCCTTCAGGATATTCTGGATCAGATCCGCGGACACAAGGACAAAGAGATTTACCGGCTGTTTGAAAAATCACGCTCCTACCGAGATTCCATTACAGACCGGGCAAAAGGCCCTATCGAACCCTCCTATGAATTTTCAGTTGATGTGGTGGACGAGGTGGGATCCATTTCTACTATTGCCGTTATTTTAGCCGCAAAGGGCATCAGTATTAAAAATATCGGCATCAACAACAACAGAGAACACGGCGAAGGCGCTTTAAAAATTGCCTTTTATGACGAGGCTTCCATGAAGGAGGCCTGGGAACGGCTTGAAAAATACAAGTTTGAGCTGGTGCGGCTGTAAAACAGAAAGGAATCATATTTTATGGAACTGAAAAAATGGGGTCCCCTCCGGGGCGAAATCACAGTTCCCGGTGATAAATCCATTTCCCACCGGGCGGTTATGTTCGGCTCTCTTGCAAAGGGAACCACGGAAATCCACGGCTTTCTTCAGGGCGCCGACTGTCTTTCTACCATCTCCTGTTTTGAAAAAATGGGCGTTTCCATTGAAAATAAAGGGGATGTGGTTCTGGTACATGGAAACGGCCTTCACGGCCTAAAAAAACCAGAAACTATATTGGACTGCGGAAACAGCGGCACCACCACCCGCCTGATCTCAGGCATCCTCAGCGCACAGGATTTTGACGTTACTCTCACAGGAGATGCTTCTATCCAGAAACGGCCCATGAAACGGATTATGGAGCCCCTTTCCCGGATGGGAGCCGATATCACAAGCATCCGGGGAAATGACTGTGCTCCGCTCCTGATCCGTGGTACAAAGCTTCATGGGATCCATTACACCTCAAAGGTGGCCTCTGCCCAGGTAAAATCCGCCATTCTGCTGGCAGGCCTTTATGCCGACGGAATAACCCAGGTCACAGAGCCCTTTGTATCAAGAAATCATTCCGAACGGATGCTAAAGCTATTTGGAGCCTCTGTTTCCACAGAAGGGACAACCGCCTCTATCTCCCCTGCCACCCAGCTCTACGGACAAAAGGTCATGGTGCCGGGAGATATTTCCTCCGCCGCCTACTTTATCGCAGCCGGTCTGATGGTTCCCGGCTCTGAAATCCTGATCAAAAATGTAGGCATCAATCCTACCAGAGACGGGCTTCTCCATGTATGCCGCGCCATGGGAGCCGATCTGACCCTTTTAAATGTACGGGGCCAGGAGGGAGAACCAACGGCAGATATCCTGGTTCGCCACAGCGCCCTTCACGGAACCACCGTCGGCGGTGCCATCATTCCTACCCTCATTGACGAGCTTCCCATGATCGCTGCCATGGCGGCTGCGGCAGAAGGGGAAACAAGGATCTGTGATGCAGGGGAATTAAAAGTCAAGGAATCCAACCGCATTGCCGTCATGGTTGAAAACCTCACTGCCATGGGCGCTGATGTGACTGAAACAGAGGACGGCATGATCATCCGCGGCGGAAAGCCCCTCCATGGAGCTGTGATCAACAGCCACTTAGATCACCGGATCGCCATGACCTTTGCTGTGACCGCCCAGTGTGCGGAAGGACTCACAACCATACAGGGCGCGGACTGTGTCAATATCTCCTATCCCCGCTTCTATGAGGAGCTGATGGGACTGATTCAAAAGAGAGGCGTTTGTTAATGGATTTACAGTTAGTAAAAATGGGGCCTGAATACCGGGAAATGGCCGAGGATATGCTCCGTGAATGGAAGGCCTCCGGTGAAGCCATCATCCCAAGTGCTATTGATCAGGCAGACATTCATGATTTCCCAGCCTATTTAGACAGCCTGGAGCTTACGGAGGCGGTTCCCGGCCTGGTGCCCGATTCTACCTTTTTCTGCCTGGATAAAGAGAGAAATATCCTGGTGGGAGCCATCAATATCCGTCATTATTTAAATGACCATCTTTTAAAATTCGGCGGCCACATCGGAGACGGGGTACGTCCTTCTGAACGCCGGAAGGGAATTGCTACCCGGATGATTGCCCTGGGACTTGAGGAATGTAAAAAACTGGGTATCACCCGTGTCCTTATGACCTGCAAAAAGGAAAATACAGGCTCTGCCAAAAGTATTATGAACAACGGCGGCATCCTTGAAAATGAAATTGAAAAAGAAGACGGAACCGTGATGCAGCGGTACTGGATCACGCTGTAACCAAAAGAAATCCCCTGTAACCGGCCAGCCGGAATGTATCATTCTGACTGCCTGATTACAGGGGATGTTTTTTAAATTTTATTTTGCAGGATAAAATCCGGTGGGAACTTCTGCCAGATTGATCATGATATTCTTCATCTGGGTGTAGTGATCCAGGATTACCTTGTGGGTTTCACGTCCAATGCCGGACTGCTTATATCCGCCAAAGGGGGCTCCCTCAGGGATTGCATTATAGGTATTTACCCACATGCGGCCTGTTTCCACGCCTCTTGCCACGCGCAAGGCACGATTGATATCTCTGGTCCATACAGCACCGCCCAGTCCGTACTCACTGTCATTTGCCATGGCAATGACCTCTTCCTCTGTCTTAAACTTCAGGATGCAGGCCACCGGTCCGAAAATTTCCTCCTGAGCCACTCTCATGTGGTTGGTAACATCACCTAAGAGGGTAGGACGAAGGAAGCAGCCCTTTTCCAGCTCGCCCTCTTTGGCCTGAACACCGCCGCAGAGCAGCTTTGCGCCCTCTTCTTTGCCGATTTCCACATATTTTAAGATCTTCTCCATCTGACGGCGGTCGATCTGGCTGCCCATCTGGGTATCTTCTTCCCATGGAAGTCCAACCTTCACCTGGTTAAAGCGCTTGACAGCCTCCTCTACGAAGAGGTCGTAAATGCTCTCCTGGACGAACACGCGGGAGCCTGCGCAGCAGACCTGACCCTGGTTGAACAGGATACCCATCTGCAGGCCGTCCATAGCCATCTCCCAATCACAGTCCTCAAAGAAGATATTGGCAGATTTTCCGCCCAGCTCCAGCGTGGATGGGATCAGTTTTTCAGCCGCTGCCATAGCTACGCTGCGTCCTACCTCGGTAGAACCGGTAAATGCCAGCTTTCTAAAGCCCTTGTGTTCCAGCATATACTGGCCGGAACGGGAGCCGGAGCCTGTAATTACATTGAATACGCCTGCCGGGATTACATCCTGCACCAGTCTTGCAAATTCCAGTACGCTTAAGGAAGTGGTGCTGGATGGCTTAAATACGCTGCAGCAGCCGCTTGCCAGCACAGGAGCCAGCTTCCAGGCAGCCATAAGGAAGGGGAAGTTCCATGGGACGATCTGGCCTACCACGCCGATGGGTTCTCTTAAGATCAGGCTTAAGGTCGTATTTCCCAGCATATTGGCGCTTCCCTCTTCCGCCAGGATACAGCCTGCGAAGTAGCGGAAATGATCTGCCGCCATAGGCACGTCAACGGCCAGCGTCTCACGGATAGGCTTTCCGTTGTCCATAGACTCTACCATAGCCAGATGCTCCTTATTGGCGTCAATGATATCTGCAATCTTATTTAAGACAGCGGCCCGCTCTGCCACGGTTGTATTCTTCCAGCTTTCAAATGCTTTCCAGGCTGCAGCTACCGCCTCATCTACATCCTCTCTTGTAGCCTCGGCGCACTCTGCCAGAAAGCTCCCGTCTGCAGGACAGGTGGTCTTAAAAAGCTTCCCGTCTGAAGCGTCCTTCCACTGTCCTCCGATCAATAACTGATATTTACTCTGAAGCTCTGCTTTCTTCATAATGATTTCCTCCTTTTTAATACGCAGCTTTATAAATTCCGATTACCTGCTCCTTGGTTGCCTTGCGCGGATTGGTTAACTGGCATACATCCTTCATTGCATTCTCTGCCATGATCTCAAAATCTTCTTCCTTTACGCCCAGACTTCTTAAATCCTTCGGGATTCCTACCTGCTCGCTGAGCTGGCGGATTGCATGAATCGCTTTCTTTGCAGCCTCTGTGGCGGAAAGCCCTTCAATATTTTCGCCCATTGCCTTGGCAATATCGCGGAAACGGTTCATATTTCCGATCAGGTTAAATTCTTCTACATGAGGAAGCAGGATCGCGTTGCAGACGCCGTGAGGCAGATTATAAAAGCCGCCCAGCTGATGGGCCATGGCGTGTACATAGCCAAGTGACGCATTGTTAAAAGCAATACCTGCCAGATACTGACCGTAAGCCATCTTATCTCTGGCCTTCATATAGGTACCGTTTGCTACTGCCTTTGGCAAATACTGGGTAATCATGGTAATGGCCATCAGAGCCGCCGCATCGGTCAGCGGGTTAGCATTGGTTGATACATAAGCCTCGATAGCGTGTGTCAACGCATCCATCCCCGTTGCAGCAGTCAGTGACGGAGGCATTCCCACCATAAGCTTCGGATCGTTGATTGCGATCTGAGGCGTCACTCTCCAGTCAACGATTGCCATCTTTACATGGCGGCTGGTATCTGTAATAATACAGAAGCGTGTGATCTCAGACGCCGTTCCTGCGGTTGTATTGATTGCGACCATGGGACACATATTCTTTGTGGAACGGTCGATTCCTTCATAATCCCGTATATTTCCTCCGTTGGAAGCTACAAGGCCGATCCCCTTTGCACAGTCATGGGAAGAGCCGCCGCCTAAAGAGATAATGGAATCACAGCCGTTTTCCTTAAATACCCTTAATCCGGCTTCTACATTGGTATCCTTGGGGTTTGGCTCTGCGCCCCCAAATACTACGCTCTCTACTCCGGCTTCGGATAAAATTCCCTGGATCATGGCTGCCATTCCCTGTTTCTCCAGGAATGCATCCGTAACGATCAGTGTCTTTTTGCCTCCCAGGCTCTTCATCAGACCGCCTGTTTCATAACCCCTGTGCGATCCGTTACCCCCGTGACACCATCATCCTACCACCCATCTGCGCTCTTTAAAACAGCCAAAACAAAATAATAAAAGGATGCCAGTTTAGCATCCTTTACCATTGCATAAATACATTTCCAAGTCTTCGGACCGCTTCACGAAGCCGTCCCTCATCCATATCGCTGTAATTGAGCACCAGTACCCTTTCATACTCCGGACGCACCCTGGTACAAAACTGGGACAGACAGGCTACTAAAATCCCCTGCTGCTTCGCTTTCTCACGAATCTGTCCGTCTGTGAGAGACGTATCCAGCTTTACCAGCAAATGGGTTCCGCTCTCTCCGCCCCGTACATCTGCTACCGGGAGCAGGGAGGACTGGCGGATGATCCGGATCAGCCGTTCCCCCTCTGTGTGATAATATTTCTTAAGGCGGCTCAGATGACGCTCAAAATACCCTTTCTCCATAAACTTTGCCAGAGCATACTGCTCACATGCAGAGGCTGTGTTGGAATAGAAATTGGCATTATCAATATACCGGCTGATCAGCGCTTCCGGCAGTACCATGTAGCTGATCCGGATCGCAGGAGCCAGAGTTTTGCTGAAAGTATTCATATAGATCACCCTCCCATTCCGATCCATGCTCTTTAGGGCAGGGATTGAGCGGGAACGGTAGCGGAACTCGCAGTCATAATCATCCTCGATCACATATCTGCCTTCCTTTTCTACGGCCCAATTTAAAAGCTCCTGTCTTCTTGCGGCAGACATGACTGTCCCCAGAGGATAATGATGCTCCGGTGACACATGGATCACATCTGCCCCGCTTTCTCTTAAGCTTTCCATACTGATCCCATTTTCATCCATTTCCGTATATCTCCAGGATAGACCATATTCCTCGTAGATCCTGGGAATCTTTTTGTATCCCGGATTTTCCACCCCATAAATAGAGTCTCCGGGAAGCAGCTTTACAAGCTTTCCATAAAGATATTCAATTCCTGCTCCTATGACAATACATTCCGGAGATACCACAATCCCTCTCAGCCTGTATAAATAGTCTGCAATAACCTCTCTCAGCTGCCTGACTCCCAGAAAATGGGCTCTCTGCACCAGCTCCATATCGTACTCGGAAAGCACCTCCCGCATGACCTTTCGCCACATGGAAAAGGGGAATTTTTCATATATGGTATTGTTAGCCGTAAAATCTGCAAACCACTTCTCCTCCCGGTACAGCTGGGGATATTCTGCTTTCTCAGGATGATACTGATCCATGGTCTCTACGTCTGCTACAAAATAGCCCTTTTTCTCCTTTGCGATCAGATAACCCTCCACCAGGAGCTGTTCATAGGCATTCACCACGGTTTTCACACTGATCCCATTATCTCTGGCAAGCTCTCTTCTGGAAGGCAGCTTTGTTCCCGGCAGGAGACGGCCTCTGAGAATGTCCTCCCTCAGACATTCATAAAGACATTCATAGAGGGGACACCCCCTTTTTTTCACTAATTCATAATGCAGCATTTTTATCTGGTATCCTTTTTTTTATTAAAACTGGGTATTAAATAGAGTTCAATTTCGATTATAATAGGGGTAATGCCATTTGTAAAGGGAGGAAATCGTATGGGAGTCTATGCAGTAACCGGAGGTTCTAACGGAATCGGAGCAAAAACCATTTCCATTTTAAAGCAAAAAGGCCATGAAACCATCAATATAGACTGGAAGCGTGGAGATATTGAAGCAGATCTGTCTCTTCCCGAAGGGAGGCAGAAGGCCATTGACGAGCTTTTCAGCCTCTGCCCTCAGGGACTGGACGGCCTGATCCTCTGTGCCGGCATCCCCGGCTCCCGAAAAGACCTGCGTCTGATCCTTTCCGTCAACTATTTCGGAACCATTTCCATTATAAAAGGCGCCTATGATCTTCTGAAGCAGAAAAACGGCGCCTGTGTCATCTCTGCCTCCAGCGCCATTTCCAGGGAAGATATGAAAACCGATCTGGTAGACCTTTTAAACAACAACAGAGACGATGAATATCGGATCCTTGAGGTGATCGGCCGGATGGATGGAGCAGACTTAAATACTGGGGATCAGATCTACGCTGCCTCCAAGTATGCACTCTGCCGCTGGATGCGCCGCCACTCTGCCTCCTATGCCGCCAACGGCGTTCGGATCAATGCCGTGGCTCCTGGGAATGTAAACACCCCTATGACAGCGACCGGGTCAAAGGATACGGCAGCGGCCTTAAATGCCCTTCCGATCCCCACAAAGTACGGCACAAAAAAGCAGATGGATCCGGAAGAAATCGCTTCTGTGATCACATTTCTCATCTCTCCTGAGGCCAGAGGCGTCAACGGGATCGTCATGTTTGTGGACGGTGGCACAGATGCGCTGTTGAATACGGAAAAGGTTTATTAGAAATTCAGATATAAAAGAAAGAAGGATCAGACACCATGACGGAACATTCTGCCATTGAACGATATATAGAAGCACTTGAAACGAAGGATTTTAAAGCACTGGGGGATTTATTCACTTCAGACGGGCATTACTGCGACTACTGCCCCAACGGAACGTCCCAGCACGAATACCATCTCTACGGAAAAGAAGCAATCACTATGTTTTTTCAGAATAAGTTTCTGTTCCGCCAGTATTCCATCCTAAGCCCGGTCATCTTAAATGAACGCCAGGCAGAGTTCATTGCTTCCTTTGGAGGCTGCTATGTGATGGCGATCGCAAACCTCCAGCAGCTCTCTGCTGACGGCCATATCAGACGGCTTACGGTGCGGCCGCGGTGAGCTGGTTGGAAGCACCGTTTTGCTCAAATAACAAATGCATATTGGAATGCCGATTTAAGGAGTTACAGTTCTTTTCGATATAGTTCCAGGTATCCTTATATGTGCCGGGAACAGCTACTGCCAGGCCGGAAATGAACTCTATAAACGCCTCTGCCCTTCCCTCATACAGATCAGCAAAATTATCGGATCGTATTTCTTTCTCTTCATCCGTAAAATCTTTCAGTTCACCATACAGGACATGTTCCAAATTACAGGAATTGAAATAAATCTGATAAGGGATACCGCGAATTTTTCCTGTTGTCCTCAGCTTGTAAAGGATTTCCCCTTTTCTTTTATTGCGTGCTCTTATTTCCAAAACATTTTTAGCTTCTATATGATCCTCGAAATATCGGACTGCTTCCACATCGGCAGCTCTTACCGCTTCATCCGGAATATACACGCCATCCATATCAACAATATGAACGATCCGGATAAAATCACCCCACTGATACGGATACTTGTTTTTAACTGCCTCAATCTGACCTTTTATTTTCTTTATAATGTTGTCTGCTGAAACATAATCCTTCAGTGTTATATCACCATGTACAACCACAAACTGCACCTCATTACTGGCAAAGTATTCTTTCATAATTGTCCCAAGGGCAGCTTCATCACTTGGTCCTTCTACTATAAATATCACTACTTTTTTCTCAGTCATGCTGTATCGCCCTCCCCGCCTTTCTAAATGCGCGTGCAATACGCAGGCTGTCCGTTTTCTCATAAATCACTTCATCCTGACCACCCACCAGGATTCCTCTCAAATACATATTTCTGAGATTATTTGTAGCTTTTTTATTCTTCATCCGAATATATCTTCTATCCGGATTCGCCGTAGAAAACATGATACTGTCTTTATCCAGCATTTCCAGTGCACGAAGGTTATGAGAGGTAAAGATCAACTGACCTTTTGCACTTTGATTGAAAATATCAAGCAGTTCTCCCAGCATATATTCAAAAATCCCAGCATCCAGTTCATCAATCGCCAAACAGATAGAAGGATTCCCAAATGCCTGGATCAATGCATTTAATATCGAAATAATCTTGATGATCCCCTCTGATTCCATACGAATGGGAATAGCCGGCATATCACCACGGATTGAAACCAGTTCCACTCTGTAGCCATTTTCTCCTGAATCCATCAGCTGCATTCCATAATTATGGACAGCGATTTTCATTCCGGGAATGATTGTATATAAAACCATATTTACCTGATCTACAATCGTATCAAGAAGCTCCTTCTCTTCTTTCCCTAAAACAACCGGCTCAGTTAAAGAAATAGCAAGATCACCTTTCATCCCTATTTCGTTCTGTTCAATTTTAAACGCCATTGGCAGTAAAAAATTTGCTGAAATCACCCCGGAATGCGTGTTTCGTATTACAAACAGATCTTTCAATGCAAACTTGAATAATGCCTTTATGACCTCAGAATAATGTTTGAAATTATTTTCGTAATCACGGCAGAAAATTTCTCTGCTGCTTTCTCCAAATATATAAGAACAATTCGCTTTTTCAGCCATCTTTTTGGCTACAATAAGATCAGTTCTGTTCTCCCGACCGGCTTCAATCACCTCATCTAATCGTTTCTTTGGGGAAAATATATCCGCCCTGTCAATGCGTTTATAATCCATGAATACCGTTTTGTTGCTTCTGGAATTTCCCTGGTTTATCGCACAGCTTAAGGTTTCCCGAACGATCATTGCATATTTTTCACTTTTTTGCAGCACAATCGTGTAACTTATCTCATAAATAACATCTTCCGTAAAAATATTAAAATTTGCAGAAATTTCCCCACAGTCGCTTTTTGTATCAATATAATCCACAATTTTATCCTCAAGCGGATGACCAATCATAATTCTGTGCAGATAATATAATGCATCAATAACTGCCGTCTTCCCTGAACCATTTTGTCCATACACACCCAGCACTTCGGCATTCCTGTAAGAAAGGTGCTTGCGGTAAGTATTCGGCATAATGATTTGACCGTTTCTAACATTTTTAATATTGGAAATCGTCAGCGATGCCAGCCTTACAATACTCTCCATCTATGTCTTCCTCCATGAATCCAATTCTAACATGAACTGCACTCACTTTCAATATTTTTTGTATTTTTGCATTTTTTATTCCTTTTTCCAAAAAACAATTTTGTATATGGATAGGCAAATATCACAGCTGATATGCGCTGCTTCATCTTTACGAACTCATTCTTTTCACTCTGCCTGTTCCTCTTTTATCGCTTTGACTCTAAATACATATATATGATCCCCAATCATCAATATCTTCTAATTTAAAACATATTCCTTTATCTGTCTCCATTTCATAAGTGTCATAGACATTTACGTAATTTCTTACTGAATTTTTTACATCTGTCAATGTAGAGCCCAATCCTATAATATTTTTATTTTTCTTGCTTCATACTCAATTTTTCCAATTCATTAACAAGATCTTTTTCCATACGAAGTTTAAACCGAAAAATTACATTCTTAAACTCATTTATATTTTTGTAACTAACCCCATTCCCCTCTTTCTCTGTAAATCTTAAAATCCCTTCTTTCTCGTCCACTCGTATCATTTTGGCAGCATAAACGTTAGTCCGTAAGTCTATATTTAAAATATTATAAACTTCCTGAATTGTTATTTTCTGAGTTAAGCCTCCTGTGTTTTTTTCAGGGATCCAAATTCTTCCTTTATCTACATCACCCCGCTTCAATTTTGGATACCCTAATTTTTCCAAAACAGGGTCTAGCTCAGCCTTTATAATCTTACTTTTTGAATTGAAAATTCCTATCATAAAAACACCCCACATTATATGTAATTTGTATAAAGAAATACTGCCCTTCATACCCTACGCTTTTTCCGTTATACCT